>CAZLBZ010000010.1:0-10504 GCA_964558045.1 uncultured Candidatus Saccharibacteria bacterium | reverse complement strand
GATTTGCAGTTTTTGACCCCCGTATTTTTCAAATTCACCCCCTTCATACATCATTCCAGCTTCAGCTCCGATATTTGTTTCCCAGAAGTTCTTGTGTTTCTCTCGCATTATTTCTTGAATTGCCATACGGTCTTGGCGTGGTAGGTTCTTTTGGTCAAGCAAAGCAGCCAGTCTATACGGCGCATACCCCTCGTATTTTTTCTTAATTTGTTCGAATACGTGTCCTTCTCCCCTTTGCGTTGCGCCCATTAGTCCGCGAGCAGGTGCCCTCACGGCGCCGGCGGGAACACGCGCAAGCAGCCCTGCGTATTTCCTTTGAGCAAATTCGCTCTTTGTACCAAACGAAGTAGCGTTTTCTATCCTTTTCTTTAGGAGTTTTGAATTTCCTAACCGAACCTTGGTCTTTGCATATTCCAGCCTTGCCTTATTAGCTGCTGCGCCCCTTACGCTCCCTCCTGCTTTCCTCGCGACCCCCATTGCGTAGCCGGCGCCGGTTATACTCATCTTGTTGGCCACTACCAATCCCCCCGCAAGAAGGCCAGCCACTATTATCATATTGGCTATGCTTTGTATTGCTAAATTGCGCGGTTCATCTGGGGCGCCGGAGATGGAAACCAGGTCACCGGAGTCAAGAACTCTTACGGATAAGTAGAAGAAGAACATTCCAATAGGCGCGAATAAGAGCCATCTGGCGAAATTCTCGCTCCACAAAGACCAAGGGTTTCCTCCGGGGATGCTGACGCCCTTGAATATCCAAAACACCCAGGCTATTGGGAATATAATGATAAGCAACCCAAGGGCTATATATCTTACAAAAAGCATCGCGGCGAAGGCGAAAAGGGTGATTGTGCCGAGAACCGCGAACGTTGCGGCAAACACTGCGCCTCCAATACTTATTGCGATATCGCCTGCCCAACCAGCCTCTTCTACGGACCCACTTATAACATCTCCCCAGTCTAACCCCTGCGGGAAGAAGATCCCTAGAAATGTTGTCGGCTCGAAATTTGACGCCTCATTTAAAGCAATCGTTATCTCGTCAACCGGCTTAATGAAGACAGTTGTTATTATATAAAACCCAAAGTTTATAAGGATCGCGGCGACAATGAATCTTAAGAGAAGCGACTTTGCCTCCGCCCTTCTGAACATAACCATAAAGGCTATAACAATTATTCCCACAACAAGGAACATATTGGCCACATTTGAAGTTAGTTCATAGCCTAGCTTGACAGTCTCGCTTCCGGAGATGCTGGAGTTGATGTCTATTGCAATACCTACCAACCAGCTTCCGATTGAGAAGAAAACATATGTTATCAGTGATATAATTGCCGTTATTGCGGCAGCCAACCCCCTTACTATCCCCGCCGCTATGTTTCCAAGAAGGTCTGCGACTCCACCAGTGAAAAACCCTATTATCTTGCCGCCAATCCAGCCTAGTGGCCCGCCGGTTAAAAGGAATTTTCCGATATCCCATCCGGTTCCCAAATCTATAGTTATCGCATAGGCGCTTGCGGGGAAAGCGAGTAGGCCGCCAAGCGCCACAACAAGAGTGTTTCTTATAGTTCTGAAATGCTTCATTTATATGCGGTTTCTATTATTATAACCCCTACCCGAGGAATTTTTCAGAAATTTTGTTGATAGTAGGCACATTAAGGTCTTGAGGGCGCAGGGTTGGCTTAACACCGAGCTCTTTCAATCTCTTTTCTACTTCGCTTTTTTGAATGCCAAGGCCCACATAAAGGTTATTTGCGATAGTTTTCCGTGGCTGTTTAAAAAGCATTCTTATGAACCTGTAATAGCTTTTGGCGTTCTCCTGTTCGTACTTATTCTTAAGACCTATTTTTATTATTGCAGAGGAGACTGCGGGCTGAGGCCTGAAGGATTTCTTGGATATGTATCGTACTATCTCGGGCTCCCCCCAGAATTTTACACTCGCCGCCAAAAGGTTCATATCCGGCGGCTCCGAGCATAACCTCTCTGCAACCTCTTTCTGTATTGTCATTACTATTACCCTTGGCTTGTCTTTTAACTCCCCGATTTTTCTTAGCAGGTGTCCGGTCAGGTAATACGGAATATTTCCGACCAGCTTATGGTCGCCGCCTATCCCTTCGGTTTCCTGAATTCTAGGCAAGACGTCTAAGATGTCCCCGTGCACGACCATAAAGCTCTCGTGTTCTTTCACAAGCTTGTTTAGATAGTTTTCTATTAAAGCGTTGTCTATTTCGACCCCTACGAGCTTTTGCGGTGAGGCTTCAAGTATCTGCCTCGTTAACTCTCCGTGACCGGGACCTATCTCGACTATCGTATCCTCAGGCCGCACATCCAGTGCGGCAACAATTCTCCCCAATATACGTTTATCTTTTAGAAAATGCTGACCAAGCTTACTCATATCAATCTAGATATACTATTGAATCCCCAAACATATTATCCGCCGTTTTAAACTCGACGAGCTCCGGAGGAATTTCATATAAGAATCTTGAGGCAACGCCGTAAAAACTCATAACAAGCCTTTTCTTTGCCCTCGTCATTGCCACATATGCAAGGCGGCGCTCTTCCTCAAGTTCTCCATCTGAGAAAAGGGACCTTTGGTGCGGTAGAAGCCCCTCGTTTACACCCGCTATATAGACTTCGTCGAATTCCAGGCCCTTTGCGAGGTGTATGGTCATTAGTTTCACAATTTTTCCCGAGCCACTGTCCCTTATTGTGTCTGTCGCCTGCAATAGAGAGACACGCTCTATGAATTCCGATAGGGAACTAAAGGAGCCCGCGAATTCAATGAGCTCACCCAGGTTTTCAATACGCTCTTCGGAATTCTTAAACTTCGTTCTTAGATAGTTAAAGTAGTCTGTTGTCTTGAGGAAGAACCCCAGTAGCTCAAGTGTATTTAGTTTTTCCGCTAGCTCAGGTAGTTTTTCCAATAACTCTTCCGATATCTTTTTCCTGAAAGTTTTTACAACCCTTTCTTTACTTATTTCATCCAGTGGATTTAACGAATACCTTAACCCGGCCATTACATCTTTTATTTCCTTCCTTTCATAAAACTTGATTCCTCCGAATATCTTGTACTGGATGGAGTTGAACGCGAGCGACTGCTCTATTGCACGGGACTGCGCATTAGTTCTGTAGAGAATCGACGTCTCGCCACCCGGTATGTGTCTGGAGGTAATCTCGGAAGATATTATCTCGGCCTCCTCTTCGGCGTTTCTTGCTCCGGTTATGTATATGGGCTCGCCCGGGTCGTTTTTGGTCCATAGCTCTTTATGTCTCTGGAGCTTGTTATTTTTTATAACTCCCGCAGCCGCACTTACTATATTCCCCGTTGAGCGGTAATTCTCACCAAGCTTTACTATCTTTGCGCCGGGCCAGTCTTTTTCGAAGTTAAGAAAATTAGTAAAGTCTGACCACCTGAATCCATATATGCTTTGCTGGTCATCTCCGACTACGTTTATGTTCCCGCTCTTTTCACTGAGGAGCTTTAGTAGCGCGTACTGACATGTGTTTATGTCCTGGTATTCATCTACCAATATATGGGTGTGTTTCTGCTGGTACTTCTTTAGAACCCGCTGGTTTTCGCTGAATAGACGGACAACTTTTTCTATGAGGTCGTCGAAGTCGAATGCGTTCAGCCGCTGAAGCCCTTTTTCATATTCTTCATATACAATACGAACTATCTCCTCAGCATCCTCCGGGTTCGCCAGTCGATTCTTAATTTTTGATATATCTCTTTGGATATTCGCAGGGGAGTGTTTTTTATCCGTAATCTCCAGGGCCTTAAATAGCTTTTTTATGAGCCTCAGCGAGTCGCTGTCATCGAATATTACAAATCTCGGAGTTCTATTAAGCAGCCCCGCCTCTTCCCTTATTATGCGTGCGCCGAATGAATGAAACGTCCCCATAAACGGTATTCCGCTCTGAGGATTTATCTCTCCGTCCCGAATTATTCGGGACTTCATCTCATCGGCCGCCTTGTTTGTAAATGTTATGGCGACTATACCCTCCGGTTTTACACCGCTTTCTATCAAATATATTAGCCTTTGAGTGAGTGTTCGCGTCTTTCCGGATCCGGCTCCGGCCGCTATAAGCATTGGGCCGTTACCGTATGAAATTGCCTCTGCCTGAGAGTCGCTGAGGGGCACTTTTTTGCTTACTTGATTTTTCTTCTTAGCAGGGTTTACCATAATATGGTTATTAGTAGAAGAATACTACAAAAATTGGTTAATAGCCTTAAGACGGTGCCGATTGCCCCGTCCCTTTTAATACTCGGGCTAATCGGCGTAGAGATTATTTATGTTAAGCAGGCTGAACCGGCATCTATACCTGATTATGCCGGTTTTGGAGAAGCCGTCTCGGAAGATAACGCCCTCAACCTAGAGGGCTCTGCTTTTGTTAATAATACAAGCCCTCTTGGCAAATTAGACATTGCAGGTTCCGATGAAGACTTCGCCGGTTTTATTTTTCTGGACAGAAGCTCTCTTGGGAACAGCGCGAGCCCTGTAAGCAATGTAGAATCTCTTAGAAATGGACTCCTGTCATATAGGGTTAAGGAAGGAGATAGTGTTTCAACCATCGCGGCGGAGTTTGGCATATCGGTCAATACAATCCTCTGGGCAAATAACATACAGGATTCAAGTCTAATAAGGCCCGGTCAGGAAATTATAATTCTGCCCGTGTCGGGAGTTCTCCATGAAGTAAAGGAAGGCGAGACGCTCGACTCAATTGCGGCGCTATACGGTGTGCCACTTGATAAAGTTACTACATTTAATAATTCGGCGGTGAAGGTCGGGGATACGGTTGTTGTCCCGAGCGCAAAGCCCGCCGGAAGCACTACTGTTGCCGGGAGCAAATCGAATCTCCCTGATGCGGGCGATTATTTCATACTCCCCGTTGAGAGCGGTTGGAATTGGGGACGCATCCATGACGGCAACGCAGTTGATATATCAAACGCGTGCGGGACTCCGATAGTGGCATCGGCGGACGGTATAGTGATAAGCGTTGGGAGTCCACTTAAGTGGAATGGCGGGTACGGCGGCTTTGTGCGAATTGAGCACCCCAATGGCACAAAAACTTTTTATGGCCATACATCAAGCAATTTTGTATCAATAGGCGAGGCTGTCTCTCAGGGCGATGTGATAGCTCGCATTGGCAGAACCGGGCGTGTAAGCGGGACTACCGGATGTCACGTTCACTTCAATGTTTCCGGGGCACAAAATCCATTCGCTAATTAATTTTTCGTTAATTCTCCCTTATTCTTAACTGGAATGCCTCCGCTATATGCGGGGCTTCTACTATCCCATCGCCCTCCATATCGGCGATGGTACGGCCCGTTTTAAGAAGCCTGTAGTATCCGCGCGTCGACAGCATAGATTTATTAAAGATATCTTTTATAAGTTTTTCCGCTCCATCGGATAGTTTTATTAAGTCTTCGCATTCCCTGGAGCCCATCTCGGAGTTCACAAATTTCTCTATTCCTGCATCCTTAAACCTTTTTCTTTGTATTTCCCGCGCTCGGAATATGCCACTCTTTATTTTCGAAGAATTCGTTGGCTTCTCCATTAGGCCCTCATATTTCACGCGCGGCACGTTTATTTGAATATCTATTCTGTCGAGAAGCGGCCCGGATATTTTTTTCTGGTACCTAAACACTTCATATGCACTACAGCGGCATTCTTTCTCTTCATCTCCCCAGAAACCGCATGGACATGGGTTCATTGCGGCCGCGAGCACAAACCGCGCCGGGAATGTTAAATTCCCGCTTGCGCGCGATACTATTATCTCTCCTGATTCGAGGGGCTGTCTTAGGGCCTCAAGTATGTCTCTTCTAAACTCCGGAAGCTCATCCAAAAATAGCACCCCTCTGTGGGCTAAGCTGATATCTCCGGGTTTTGGGATTGTCCCACCTCCCATAACGGCAACCGGAGATGCTGTCTGGTGAGGAGAGCGGAATGGTCTTGATTTGGAAAAACTCCCTTTTAATAATCCTGCAGAACTCCAGATCTGCGATACCTCAATTGACTCATCGAGTGTTAACGGGGGCAACAGTGATATTAACGCCTTTGCGAGCATTGTCTTACCCGACCCAGGAGGCCCGCTCATTAAGATGTTGTGGCCACCGGCAGCGGATATCGCAAGTGCGCGCTTTGCGGAATCCTGTCCCCTTACCTCGCTTATATCGAGTATATATGCCTCATCGGGTTCGAATTTCGCTTTCGGGTGTTCTTTTATTCTTTGCGCGCCTCCCAAATGGCCCACAATATCGCCAAGGCTTTTTACTGGATATATCCGAACGCTATCTATTAAGCTGGCCTCCGCCGCGTTTTCTCTGGGAACATATATCTCATCTACGCCGGCCATTTTCCCAAGAAGTGCGGTGTTTAACCCTCCGGGTGTTGCCCTAACAGATCCATCCAGGGCAAGCTCCCCCACAAAAATCTTATTTTGCGTTTCGACCGGTCTTATCTGCTCTGTTGCCAAGAGATACCCCACCGCCATCGCAAGATCGTATCTTGTCCCGGATTTTTTAACATCTGCAGGGGCAAGGTTAATCGTTATTTTTCTATTCTCTTTTGTCGGCGGTTTGAACCCACTGTTTTTTATTGCAGAGCTTACCCTCTCTCTGGCCTCCGATACCGCCTTGTCGGCAAGACCGACAATATTAAAGCTATGAAGACCGATGTTGAGATCAACCTCTACCTCTATGAGGCGTGCGTTTATACCCTCTAACTCCGCGGAGTGTACCTTGGACAGCGTCCTACCCATTGGCACGCTTGCAGTTTTGGCAGAGCTTCGACTCGGGGTCGATGTTTAGAAGTTCTATTGATATCTCTTTTCCGCACTTCTCGCACTTGCCGTAGGTGCCGTCGTCGATTTTCTTAATGGCCGCATTAACGCTATCCAGGCGATTTTTAAGAATATCTATTGTGGCGAGATTGCTTATTTTCTGCTCAACCTCATCTGCTTCATCTTCGTCAGAATCGATGTCGTCCCCAAAATCTACGCTACCAAGCTTCTTAAGTTCTTTCTCAAGCCTCTTCTTGCTTTTTGCAAGCATGGACCGAAGTCTTTTAATATCCCTCTTTGATATCATGATGTGTATAAATTATTGTGGAAAAGGCCAGACCAGTCAATGAAATTGAGAAAGTGAGGTGCAAGCCATATAATTAGTTTATGATTCACAGTCTTTCCGGGGAGCTAAAGCGGGCCAGGGGTCGATTTATAGTTGTCGGTATCGGCGGCATAGATTTTAAGGTTGCTGTTCCCGTGAGTAGTAGCGGGAAACTCCCTAAAATAGGCCAGAAAATCTCGGTTTTTACATTCGTACACTTTCGTGAGGGAGGCATAGATATATACGGTTTCCTCGGTGAAGAGGAGCTGTCTCTATTTGAGCTCCTCGTTTCCGTATCGGGTATAGGGCCGAAATCCGCGATTAGCATCCTAGGCGTTGCGCCCGCAGACCAGATTATGGCTGCTGTATCCAGGGGTGAGGCTGGACTCCTGCAAAAATCCTCTGGCATTGGCAAGAAGACTGCAGAGAGAATTGTCCTGGAGCTTAAAGACAAGGTTGTCGCCGGGGACGATGCCGCTGCGGTTGAGCTTATGCAGTCCGACCAGGATGTTATAGATGCGCTGGTCAGCCTTGGCTATACCAGGAGCAGCGCCAAGGAGGCGGTTAAAGAAGTAAGCTCATCCATTACCGGCGCTAGTGATCGGCTGAAAGATGCGCTAAAAAGAGTTAGGAGATAGATGTCTTCCTGGAATATATTCAACTCCATACTAATAGGATTCAAAAAATTCCCCGTTTTTAGGCTGTTATATAAAATATCTTGGGCGCCACGGGTTTATCATCTAACACTCGCCTTCATCGGAGCAGTTATTTATAGGTTCCCGTCGCGTAAAATAGTGGTTATCGGGATTACCGGGACTAAGGGGAAAAGCAGCGTCCTCGAGCTTATAAACGCGATTCTTGAGGGGGCTGGCGAGAGAACCGCGCTAATGTCATCCATAAGAGTGAAGGCTGGAGACAGGTCTATAGAGAATGTTTCCGGGAACACCCAGCTTGGACGTTTTTTTATCCAATATTTTCTAAGGGATGCCGTCCGCAGTAAGTGTAAATATGCTCTCGTTGAGGTGACATCGGAAGGTGTCGTGTTATCGAGGCACAGATTTATAAAGTGGAGCGCAGCGCTCATTACGAATATTGCGCCGGAGCACATTGAGTCTCATGGCTCCTTTGAGAATTATCGCGAAGCTAAACTTACGTTCCTGAAATACGCCGCTAAAAGGGGCGCAACCATATTTGTGAACGGAGACAATGAGGCCTCCAGGTATTTTCTTGAGAAACTGGGTGATGTCGGGGCTACTCAGTATTCTGTCGGCGATTTAGAGAACTTATCAAAGGAAGCACGGGAGGCACTGCCCGGCAGTTTTAATAAAGAGAATATTGCCGGCGCAGTCGCGGTTGCCCACACACTCGGTGTTAATGACAGTGCGGTGGGTAGGGCATTAGAGGCTTTTAGCGGCGTCCCCGGGCGTATGGATTTTGTACAGCGAGAGCCGTTCGCGGTTGTGGTTGACTACGCGCACACCCCGGACTCGCTTGAGGCGGTGTA
The DNA here is from genome assembly GCA_964558045.1 of uncultured Candidatus Saccharibacteria bacterium. GTDB lineage: Bacteria > Patescibacteriota > Minisyncoccia > UBA6257 > Colwellbacteraceae > CAZLBZ01. The sequence goes on along the minus strand of CAZLBZ010000010.1, from coordinate 1,901 downwards.
TAGAAATCTTTCCGGGAACGGCGGGCTTATATGCGTTCTCGGTTCTGCCGGGGGCGGAAGGGATAAATGGAAACGGCCGAGGCTTGGAGAGATCGCATCAAGATACTGCAGAAAAATAGTCCTGACCGACGAGGATCCATTTGACGAGGACCCGCTGGATATCGTAAACGACATTAAAAAGGGAATATCAGGGGGGTACGGGAATGTCACGGAGACGCTTGATAGAAAGGAGGCGATTTATAGTGCTATAAACTCTGCGAACAAAGGGGATACGGTGGTGATAACGGGCAAGGGAAGCGAATCATATATACGTGTCGCCGGAGGCAGGAGGATACCCTGGTCGGACAGGGATGTCTCAAGAGAAGCCCTGGCGAGTAGAAGTTAATCGTATATAATTACCGAAGCCATGAAACTCACCTTTTACGGGGCTACTAAATCGGTTACAGGCTCCAGTTTCTTATTGGAGGGCGACAGTGGAAAAATCCTTATTGATTGCGGATTATACCAATGCTCCAGATACTGCGAGGAGCAGAATTTTGAGAAATTCAAGTTTGACCCGAAGTCTTTAGACGCCGTGATAGTAACCCACGCCCATATCGACCACATCGGCAGAACACCCAAACTCTATAAAGAGGGGTTTAGGGGGAAGGTTTTCTCGACCTCTCCAACTAGGGATTTTGCCAGGTACCTTCTTGCAGATTCAATGAAGATACTTAAAGACGACGCGAGGGAGCTCGGCGTGGGCTTTATTTACGAGACGGAAGATATTGAAGGTATAATGTCTCTCTGGGAAAAGGTTGCGTATCATGAGAAATTCAAAATCGCCGGTTTTGAGGTGGAGCTTTATGATGCAGGACACGTTCTCGGCTCAAGCTTTATTGTTGTTACCTCGAGTGACGGGAAGAAAATAGTTTTTTCAGGCGACCTCGGCAACAGCCCGACCCCACTTATAAATTCAATAGAGAAAGTCAGGGGCATTGATTACGCCGTTGTTGAATCTACCTATGGCGGGAGAGTCCACGAGGATGTTGACGCTAGAAAGGGCATTCTGGAGGATATTATTGAGGAGACGATTAAGTCCAGTGGCGTGTTGATGATACCTGCCTTTGCCCTTGAGCGCACTCAGGAGATACTCTTTGAGCTGAATGAGCTCGTTGAAAACGGCAGAATCCCGCAGGTACCGGTGTTTATGGACAGCCCCCTTGCGATAAAGCTCACCGATGTATACAAAAAATACGCAAGAGACGAGAAATACTTTAATATGGCTGCCATTGAGCTTGGAAGGACCGGTGATGCAATTTTCGATTTCCCGGGCTTAAAATTTACGCTAAGGACAGATGAGTCAAAAATGATAGCGGATGTCCCCCCTCCAAAGGTAATTATTGCGGGTTCCGGAATGTCCCAAGGGGGGAGAATTATACACCATGAAAAGAGGTACCTGAGTGACCCAAAGAACGCAATTCTCTTCGTTGGATACCAGGCGATAAATTCTCCGGGTAGGAGAATACTTGACGGCGAAGAGAGTATAAAAATTCTTGGCGAGGATGTGCCCGTCCGTGCGCGAATCCGCGCGATAGGTGGATATTCCGCCCATGCAGACCAACCCGCTCTTTTAAGGTGGCTGCACCCGATGCGAACCACTCTTAAGAAGGTTTTTCTTGTTCATGGCGAGGAGGATCAAATGGGGGCTCTTTCTGCAAAGATAAGAGATAACCTTGCAATTGATACGGAGATTCCCTCACTCGGGGAAGAAGTGATATTATGAGAGAATGAAAGATAGGAACAATTACCCGAAGCACAAGATATGCGTTTCCGGTGCAGCGGAAACCGGGCACTGCGGCGAAAATGCCCTTGCCGTTGCTGAAGAGATCGGCCTCTTTTACCCACAAACACCGGAAAAA
>CAZLBZ010000009.1:10819-11098 GCA_964558045.1 uncultured Candidatus Saccharibacteria bacterium | reverse complement strand
AAGAGCTTCTCGACAGAGAGATTGCACTTGCAAGGTCGCTTGACCAGAGACCGATTCTAATAACAGACAGCGGTGAACTTGGAGACTGGGTAAGAGCGCGGAATAGAGGCGATGTATTCGGGACTACTATGTACAGGTTTATATGGAATGACGTACTGGGAAAATTTCATTATCCCCTGCCGCCAACCTGGTTTAAATTCAAAGATTTTCTTTCCAGAACACTCGCCGGAGGAGAATACGCAAAGAAGTATACTCCCCGGGCTTTGGTTTCTTGTGGGA
>CAZLBZ010000009.1:0-10809 GCA_964558045.1 uncultured Candidatus Saccharibacteria bacterium | reverse complement strand
ATGCAGGCTGAGGCATGGGGACCGGATCCTATACCATACATCACTCTTGAGCAGCAGTTTGATTTTATGGACTTTGACACCTTCAAGGATAATATTAAATACGCCGAGAAAGCAGGTTTCCCAGACATATACCTATGGGGAGTAGAGTGGTGGTACTGGCTGGACACCACACAGGGCGTACCTGAATTCTGGGAGTATTCCAAAACGCTTTTCTAAAATTGGTTGAGCCCCGCGTGAAACACCGCGGGGCTCATTGTTCAAGCTCCTCCCATATCTCAGAGTCCGTTCTTCTGTCCAGCTGGAAAACGAATTGATCTACATCGCCTTCGCAGATTAGCGGCCTTGGGGTGAAGTAACCAACACCAGCTGCAATAAGAGCCGAAAGATGAAGCCCTTCCACGGGGCGCTCCCTACGCTCATTGCAGACAGGGCAGTGAAAGATTAATTTCCCAACAGTACCCTTCTGGTTCAGTTCCAGAACCGTATCTCCAGCTTCAAGCTCAAGATATGTACGGCAACGGCCACAGTCGAGTTTTATAATCACAGCCATCTTCGATTCCTCCGAACTTAGTTGCACACCAACCCCCTATAAACCCTAACCAGATTTACACAGGGTTGGCGGCAACGGTTATAAAGGTACTTTTACTAGTAATAAACCAAGAAACAATAGGTTAGTCAATACCAAGAGGCGCGGTACAGATGACCTACTCTAACTCCAGAATTGCGTTGTCCTCTATTATCCTTGAATATTCAGCGGAGCTTTTTCTTACACGGCGCTCCAGCCCCCTTTCATAGTCAATCTCAACAAGCCCGAACCGGGGCCAGAAGCCCATATGCCACTCAAAATTGTCCATAAGCGACCAGTAAAAGTACCCGCGCACGTCCGCTCCCCCGCGAATCGCCCTGTAAACCTGCCACAAAACCTCGGATATATATTTTCCCCGCTTGTCGTCGCTGGCGTCAGCAAGGCCGTTTTCGGTTATAAATATCGGCACCTTGTATCTTTTCAGATCCTTCAGCACGTAGTACATCGCTTCCGGATAAAGCTCCCAGTCCAGGTCGGAGACAACCTTGTTTTCATTTTTGCCGAAACCGTAATTTATCCTGTTGTGGAAGTACTGGTTAACGCCTATAAAATCGAGATGCCGCTTAACCGAGTCAAGAAAGTAGAAATTCCACCACCAATCCGCGACCCTTTTTAGAAGACGGTTAACCGGTCTGTTTTTATGTGCCTCAAAATACACGTTGTTTTTTGAGACTCCCACTCTGGCGCTGCCGCTTATGATGCGTATCGCATTTGCCGCAAGCCGGTGCCCACGCGCGAGATTGTGTATGACTCTTACGTAAGCATAAATATTTCTTTTTCCCGGAGGCCAGCTCCCCCTCAGATAAGAGCGCGTGGAATAAACCATCGGCTCGTTGATTGTTATCCAATAGTGAACCTCCTTACTGAACTCATTGACTATCCTCGCGGCGTATCTGGAAAAATAATGCGGGGCCTTGTGATGCTCCCAGCCGCCCTTTTTGGAAAGCCACAGCGGAAGAGGCCAGTGCCAGAGGGTTACAATCGGCTCAATACCCCTCTCCCTGAGGGATGCTATTACTCCCCTATAGTGCTCTATCTCTTTCTCATCAAACTTCCCTTCCTTCGGTTCAATGCGCGACCACTCAATTGAAAACCGGTGAGCATTATGCCCAAGGGACTTTGCAATATCAAAATCCTCTTCAAAGCGGTTATAATGATTCACCGCGATTCCCGAGATATAGTTTTTGGGATTAAGCATCTCCGAGAAAAGCTCCAGCTGCCAAAGATATCTGTCACGCTTCGCCTCTCTGGCAAGTCTCTCGGCATTCTCCCTTTCCCACTCGGACCAGTCATTCCTATTACCCCCCTCAACCTGGTGCGCAGATGTGCTTGCGCCCCAAAAGAAGCCCTCAGGAAACCTTAACTCCCTGCTCATAAGACCATTATACGGCTTATACACCTAAAAACCTACCAATTTACGGGAAATATTAGTAAAATGAGTTGATATGGTTGGAAAATTTAAGGGGTTTTTACGCGTGCTAAGAAAACCGATATTTATAATCGGCGCTTTAATTGTCGTTATCGCGGTCGTTGTCGCCTCGCTAACGCTTAGAAAAGACAACTCTACATACGAATTTGTAACAGCGGAAAGGCAGGATTTAAAGCAGGAGGTTAGCGTAACGGGGCAGGTAAAAGCCGCCAAGGTTGTCGAGCTGGCATTTGATAAGACTGGCATTATTTCAAGCGTACCTGTAGATATCGGTGATACGGTTACAGCCGGTCAGACACTTGTCAGCATTAAAAGCAGCGACACCCTGGCGCTCTTAAATCAGGCCGAGGCGCAGGCGGCGGCGGAGCAGGCAAATCTCTCAAAGCTCATAGACAACGAAGACGCGGAGCAAGAGCTGGCTAACAGCTACAACGATGTCATAAATACCGTAAATGAGGCTATATCAACATCGGAAGATGCAGTCAGATTCAAATCAGCCGGAGTATTCCACGGCTCTGAAATAAAAGGTTATGATTTGTCTTTCAGTGCATGTGATTACAACATAAGCAAATCTGCGAGCGAACTGCGGCTGGAGGCGGAGGTTGGACTCGACAAGTGGGATGGAGAGGTAAGTGGCCTGACCGTCGATTCATCAAGAGAAACACTGGATGCGGCACTCAAGAGCGCACAAGATTATCTAAACTTGGCTAGCAGGTTTGTCGACATAACAAACAGGGCACTGCTTACCGACTGCGCACTAAAAGATTCTTCACTTGATGATGAACGAACTAATATGGCGACGGCGCAAACAAACGTATTGTCTGCAGTAAGCACGGTGAACAGCCTTATGCAGACCATAGCATCGCAGAAGGTTGCGGTTGCAAACACCAGTGATGTGGCGGCGCAACAGGCAAGGGTAAGGGCCGCGGAGTCCAACATCTATAACTACCAGGCTCAACTGTCACAAACCGTTATAAGCTCGCCGATAGACGGAATCGTTACAAAACAGGAGGCGAAAGTCGGACAAACAGTATCTCCAAATACCACAGTCGTAACAGTGATGTCCGCGTCAGGATTCGAAATAGATACATATATCCCGGAGGCGGATATAGCAAAAGTAAAGATAGGAGACTCATCAAGCGTCACTTTGGACGCCTATGGGAATGATGTGTTATTTGAAGCACGCGTTACGGAAATCGAGCCGGCAGAAACAGTGATAGACGGCGTAACAACATATAAGACAACTCTGCAGTTTAGCGAAGAGGATGAACGCATTAAGTCGGGCATGACGGCAAATCTTGACATACTTACCGCAGAGCGCAAGTCGGTAATCGCAGTACCGCAAAGATCCGTAGTTTCCGATAACGGCGACAAAATAGTCAGAATACTTGAGGAGAAAGGGGTAGTAGAAGTCGGAGTTGAGACCGGATTAAGGGGCTCTGACGGGAAAATAGAGATAATAAAAGGCGTCAACGAAGGCGATAAGGTGGTTACCTTTGTAAACGAGGGATAGTGCGATGGCGCTGATTGAGGTAAGCGACTTGCAAAAAAGCTACTCTGCAGACGGAGTATCAACCAACGCACTTCAGGGCGTCAGTTTCTCAATAGAGAAAGGTGAGTTTGTCGCAATAATGGGGCCATCCGGTTCCGGAAAATCAACGCTTCTTCACATACTCGGGTTTCTCGACAGAGCAACCGAAGGCACTTACAAATTCGACGGAAAGACAATTGATGACTACTCCGATGAAGAACTTGCGCATGTTCGTAACAGAAAAATGGGTTTCGTCTTTCAGGCATTCAATCTTCTGCCCAAAACGAGTGTATTAGAGAACGTTAAGCTTCCGCTTTTATACTCCGGTAAGAAGGAGGGTGTCTGGAATGAGATATCAAGGAAGGCGGTTGATTCCGTGGGGTTGTCGCATCGCATCAAACACGAACCCTCTCAATTATCCGGCGGGGAGAAACAGCGCGTGGCAATAGCAAGAGCGCTCGTTAACGACCCGCAAATCATATTCGCCGACGAGCCCACCGGAAACCTCGATTCAAAATCGGGGCAGTCAATAATAGAGATTCTTCAGGACTTAAACGAGAGGGACGGGCACACCATAATACTCATTACTCATGAGACCAACACCGCAGAGCACGCGGGGCGAATTATAAGATTGCACGACGGTAAAATCGCCGACGACTCCCCCACTAGAGGACGAAAAAGAGACAGAGACGACTTTGAAAAATAGGCAAACCACCGTCCTCCGTAAAACAGCAAGTTTTTATGAAAATAACATATAGTATAAAAACTGCACTAACCGGTATCCTCGTACATAAATCCAGGTCGGTTCTGACAATCCTCGGAATAGTAATAGGCATAACGGCAATTATGCTGATATCCGCAATTGGCAAGGGGGCGCAAGGATTAATCTTGGGACAAATACAGGGACTTGGCTCGAATATTGTTGCCGTGGTTCCCGGAAAAGAGCCTAAGGGACCTACAGACCCGTCCGCAACAGAGTCTTTGTTCAGCGACTCGTTAAAAGAAAGGGAGCTTGATGCACTGGCAAATAAATCAAACGTTCAGAATGTATCCGATATCATACCAATAAATTTCGGTGTTGAAACCGCTCTATATGAGGGTGAAACGTTCAGGCCGATGATCCTCGGCACATCTGAGCTTATAGCGGACCTGTTTAAGCTATACCCGGAGGAGGGCTCGTTCTTTACCGAAGAAGATGTACAAGGGATGACGGGTGCCGCCGTTATAGGTTCCAGGGTGAGAGAGGAGCTTTTCGGTTTATCCGACCCTATAGGGGAAAAGATAAGAGTTAAAGACAGAAACCTCCGCGTAGTCGGAGTCCTGCCGCCTAAAGGCCAGATTCTCTTTATAAATTTCGACCAAGCGGTAATAATCCCCTACACTACAGCACAGCAATACATCTTCGGTGTTAAGTATTTCAACCGTCTTATAATCCAAGCTGAAACGGAAAAAAATATCCAGCAGGTAGCACGAGACACGGAGACAACCCTCAGAGAGCTGCATAACATAACCGACCCCGAGAACGACGACTTCTTCGTAACAACGCAGGAAGAAATATCTCAGACCTTGGAGACGGTAACCGGCACGATAACCCTCTTTTTGTCCGCAGTCGCGGCAATAGCCCTTATAGTGGGCGGGATAGGCATTATGAATATAATGCTAGTCTCGGTCACCGAGCGTACAAGGGAAATCGGGCTAAGGAAATCAATCGGAGCGACAAACAAGGCAATACTCGTGCAGTTTCTGATGGAATCGGTAACCATTACAGCGATAGGCGGAATTATAGGAGTTGTTTTAGGCACGATGCTCTCCGTGGTTGCGGCAATCGTATTAACGGTAGTAATGGATATATCCTGGATATTTACCTTCCCGCTTTCGGCGGCAATAATTGGAATTCTCGTCTCCGCGGGAATCGGGTTAGTATTCGGCATATATCCCGCAAGTCAGGCGGCAAAGAAAAGTCCAATAGAAGCACTTAGTTACGAATAAATATGTCCCTTGGTTTTACATTTAAGGTAGCTCTGGAAAGCCTCGTCAGGCACAAAACGAGGTCCGCGCTTACAATACTCGGGATTATAATAGGCATAACATCAATAGTTGTAATAGTCGCTGTCGGCAAGGGAGCCGAGGGCCTTATCTCAAACGAGATAACGTCCCTAGGTGCGGACTTAATATGGATAGAGCCTGGCAGAGAGCCTGAGGGCCCCACGGACTTCACAACAACACTCCTGTCCAACACGCTGAAGACAAGAGACATAGAGGCGCTTCAGAGAAAGAGTAACGTACCGGGCCTTCTGAACATCGCACCGGCAGTAGTGGTTCCGGGGAGTGTGTCATATATGGGAGAAACCTACAAGCCGACCATAATGGGCTGGTCCGGAGAATTTTTTGCAAAAGTGTTCGACATCTACCCGGAAGAAGGATATTACTTCGACGAAGTTTCAATAAAAAACAATGAGAAATCAGCGGTAATAGGCGCGAAGGTAAAAGATGAATTATTCGGAGAATCGGATGCAATAGGAAGGAATATCAGGATAAGAGACAAGAATTTCAGAGTTATAGGCATACTCCCGGACAAGGGGCAGATTACATTCTTTGATGTCGGAGAATTAGTTCTTATACCATATACAACAGCCCAATCACAGCTTCTCGGAACTGACTATTATAACGAGGTTTGGATTACGGCGGAGAGCGTTGAGGCAATACCCCAAACCATAGAGGATATACAGCAAACGCTCAGGGAAATGCATGGGATAACGAATCCGGAAAAAGACGATTTCTATATTCTAACGCAACAAAACCTACTGGATCAGGTTAGCAGCATCCTGGATATAATCACCGCTCTGCTTGGATCTATAGTTGCCATATCCCTTGTTGTGGGAGGAGTCGGCGTAATGAATATAATGCTGGTCTCTGTCACCGAGCGTACAAGGGAAATCGGGCTTAGAAAGGCGGTCGGCGCAACGGAAAAGAATATAACCAATCAGTTTCTGATGGAGTCGGTAATTCTCACGGCAATAGGCGGAGTTCTGGGTATAGCATTCGGGGTCCTTCTGTCACTGGCCACAACGGCCATCTTCTCAAGAGTTGTAGGTGTAAGCTGGGAATTCTCCTTCCCGCTGTCTGCGTCGGTGCTCGGACTCGCCGTGGCGGCCGCAGTCGGGCTTATATTCGGAATATACCCGGCGAAGCAGGCCGCAAAGAAAAGCCCGATGGACGCCCTTAGATATGAATAAATATATTTTCCGCAATTCCGAATACGGGATATTATAGATGTGACATGATACTACCAACCGTCGCCGACATATTAGATATCTTAATAGCCTCCATTCTCATATACGGGCTCATTGTGCTTATAAAACAAACACGCTCAAAAAACATTATAGGGGGGATATTTATGCTTATAGCAATATATCTTCTCGCCATTCTTCTGGAGTTAAACCTGCTGCTTTCAATCTTCAGACTCTTTTTGCCGGTATTCTTCATAGCAATAGTAATAATCTTCCAGGAAGATTTCCGGCGTTTCTTTGAATTCCTGGGCATCCTCCCGAGCAGATACCACCCGCTGAGAAAAGGCAGCGACCAAAGTACGAAACTCGCAAATGAGATAGCACAAGCCGCAAAATATCTTACGAGCAAGAGGATGGGGGCCATAATAGTCATCCGCGGGAACGAATCTGTTGAGAGGCATCTTAAGGGAAGCATTCCGCTTTTTGGCCAAGTCAGCACCGAACTATTGGATAGCATATTCGATAAGCACTCCCCCGGACACGATGGTGCCGTTATAATCGACGAGAATATCGTAACTCACTTCGGCGCACATCTGCCATTATCGCAAAGAACAAAAGAGCTTGGTGGTCGCGGCACAAGGCATGCAGCGGCGCTTGGGCTGTCTGAAAAAACCGATGCGCTAATAATAGTAGTCTCCGAAGAGACCAGAGCAATATCGATAGTAACAAACGGGCGGCTGAAGAAGCTGGATAAAGAAGACAGCTTAAACAGGATTGTTAGCGGTTTCTATCGCTCGAAATTCCCCGAGAAAAAAGGCAGTACCTGGAGGAATATTATTAAAATGAATTCGAGAGATAAAATATTCGCCGTGGCGATAGCAGCCGTCCTATGGTATCTGCTCAACAAATGAAAAACCGCATTAAGAGTACGGTTTTTCATTGAATAATCCTATTTTATCCCGTTTCTATAGACACCTGCTATAGCCGCAGCTCTTGCAGCTAACGCATCCCTCGGCCATAACAAGAGAGGCTCCGCAATCCGGACACTCCGGCATAAAGCCATAGTCTGCTATAGGCTTTTCTACCGCTCCCATGAATGGAAGGCCGCCAATAGAATTTTCACTTGATGCAACAGCAACTTCCTCTTCAATCGCATTCTCAATTTCATCGTCCCTGTTCAAGATGTGCTCTTCCAATATTTTGCCAATAGCATCGGGAAGAGAAAGTATACTCCCCTTCTCGGTCATTGTAATCATTGGCCCACGGATACCCTTAAGGTGACCGATTATATCGCGCGGATTGATATGCGACCTCAACGCAAGGGATATGAGTCTTGCTATTGCCTCTGTCTGCTCCTGGAAGTGCCCTCCGCTCTTGCCAAGTGTCGCAAAAACCTCAAATGGCATACCGCTAGCATCGCTGTTAATCGTTATGAAGAGATTTCCGTAGCCAGTCCTGACTCTGTAAGTCTTACCAATAAGAACCTCTGGCCGTTCTCTCTCGGTGATTTCCATTTCCACACTGGATACCTGAATGGAGTTTACGGACAAATTAACCGAACCCGCATCGTCCGCCCTAACGGGAGCCTCCGTTGTAGAAATTACTTTATCTTTACCAACATTTAAAACCTGGATGACCCTGCTGCCGTCACGGTACACCGTGCAACTCTTGCAACCGAGCTTCCATGCCTGGATATAACTGTTTCTAATGTCCTCCTTAGTCGCGCTGTTGGGGAAGTTAATTGTCTTTGAGATTGAGTTATCCACATGTCTCTGGAAAGCGGCCTGCATTCTGACATGATCCTCTCCGGGTATATCCATCGAAACCACAAACGTATCCCTAAGATCCTGGGGCAAATCGGTCATATGCTGAATACTTCCTTTCTCAATCACCTCGTCTTTTATTCTATCTACCTCTCTCTTTGTGAAGTTACGCGTCGCAAGTTCGGCTTCAAAATGCTCGTTTAGGTAATGGTACTGCTCTCCGTACTTATCCTGTTTTACATATGCAAGAGCGAAATTTGGTTCAAGTCCGGACGAGCATCCGAACATCATCGAGATGGAGCCGGTGGGAGCAACTGTCGTTATCGCGGCGTTTCTCATCTTTTTACCGGCATATATGCTCTTCTTTATGTTCGGAAACACTCCCTTTTCCTCCGCAAGTTCCCTGGATATCTCGTGAGCAGCATCCTGTATGGTCTTCATAACCTTCTCTGCCATTTTGTATCCATCATCGGAATTATATTTAATGCCTATCTGATAGAGCATGTCCGCAAATCCCATTATCCCGAGCCCAACGCGGCGATTGCTCTGTGCAAATTTCGTAAGTTCCTCTACCGGGAAGTCAAACCTGTCAATTACGTTATCAAGCAGCCTTGTTGCAGTTTTGGAAACATATCTAAGGTGCTCATAATCAACCTTGCCGTTTTTGACAAATTTCCCAAGGTTGATTGAACCAAGATTGCAGACATCGTACGCATGAAGGAATTGCTCACCACAGGGATTTGAAGTTAATATCTTGCCGAGTCCGGGAAGAGGGTTCGTGCGATTAACCTCGTCTATGAAAACGACTCCCGGCTCGCCGTTGTTCCATGCATAATTAACTATCTCATCGAATACTTCCCCTACGGTGATATCAACTTCTTCCACGTCATAGACACTGCCGTTCGGATGACGGAGAACACGAAGCGGCTTTACCTTGCCAGGTTCGCCGGGCCAGTCTTTTTTCCACGTGCAATACCACTGCTGACTCGGATCATCAAGAAGCTGCTTCATAAAGTCGTCGGTAAGCTTCACCGAGATGTTGAAATTGCGAATCGAACCCTCAATCTCCTTTGCACTTATGAAATCAAGGAAGTCGGGATGGTCAACACCAATCATTGCCATGTTCGCGCCGTGCCTTCCCTGTTGTTTTATTATCCCAAACGCCTCATTGTAAATTTTCAAAAACGATACGGGGCCCGAAGAGACTCCTTGAGACTTAACCGTCCTCGCCATGGACGGCCGCAGTTTATCGAGTGCAAACCCCAAACCTGCGCCGGCCTGCTGAAGAAGGGCTGCCTCTTTAAGGGTTTGGAAAATACCTTCCATTGAATCCTCAATATCAAGAACTATACAGTTTGCAACAAGCGGAGTCTTGGCCCCGGCATTGGTAATGGTCCTTCCAGCGGGAGTGAATTCCTTCTCGGTCATTATGTCGAAGAATTCCTTGGCGGTCTTCTTAACGAATGCTGAATCCTTACCATATTCCTTCTCGACATCCGCCAAATCCTCCGCTATCCGCTTAAACATCTCAGCGGGAGTTTCTTGTTTACCGTCGTCCTTAGTTTGTAAATAGCGCTTGCGCATCATCTTTAGCGCATTTTCTGAAAATGAACCGTTGATTTTCTCTTCCCTGCTTTTCATTACCATATCTTTGTATACAACTATTTAACGTTTAAACCATTAATTAAACTTTTAAACCAAAAACGACTTTTTTGACGGTGAGAATAAATCTCCCTGTTATTGTACCACAGGGAGAAGAGCCGAAATTGTGAATAACTTTATGGACCGGGGCCCCACTATCCCCTTCTGCCCTTCTTCCTCAGAAATGTGGGGATATCCCAGACATCTTCCCCCTCCTCCTCGCTCTTTGAGGTGGATTTCTTCGATTTATCCGATTTTGAAACGCTCTCAGAGTCGGCTCTGCCGCGCGAATTTGCACCTTTTTCCGGAGAATCTATCAAGTCAAGGTCATCGGCGAAAAGAGTAAGTGAATCGTTCTCTTTCCTGAGCGCCATGCCGTTAAAGCCCGCCGCTATGAGAACAATCTTTATCTCGCCGGCCCTTAATTTTCTGTCATTGTATGCACCGAATATTATCCTTGCCCCGGGGTCAACGCTATCCGTAATAATTTTTGCGGCATCATTGACCTCGGCCATTCTCAAATCACTCTTCCCGCCAACTCCAAACAGCACACTCCTCGCGCCATCGATTGAAATATCCAGAAGCGGCGAATGAATCGCCTGATTTACCGCCTTAACCGCTCGGTCCGC
>CAZLBZ010000008.1:0-11438 GCA_964558045.1 uncultured Candidatus Saccharibacteria bacterium | reverse complement strand
CGTTCGACTTGCATGCCTTATCCACGCCGCCAGCGTTCATCCTGGACCAGGATCAGATCCTCTTGAAGAAATACCTGGAACAACTAAAAAGAACTCTATTCCGTATACAAATTTTCAAACAAACATTCATGGTGTCAGCCACAGTATGATATACACTGCCAGTTCCGGTGTCAACCCGATAAATCCGCTCTATAGCCGCAGTATATGGGCAAAAGAAATCCCGCCATCAGGCGGGATCTCTTTTCTTTCACGCTCAGTTTCTATTACTGACCGGCCAGCGGCTGCTGAACTGGTCTAGGTGGAGAAACCGGCCTCGGTGCTTCATAGATAACCTCCTCCCTGTCGGGGCGCGCAAGTACCGCAAAGTACCTGTACGCAAGGAAGATAAGTATCAAGAGAACCAACAGCCACAAGAACGGGTTAGTGAAGAAATCCTTAAGACTGCCAAAAATGAATGCGGCAAAGCCTCCGGAGGTTTTTGCGCCCCCAAGATTCCCATCATCAATTACCGTAATTAGCTTTTTCGTGTTGCCATCCGTGTAATCAAGGTTGGCTGTGAAAACTATGTTTTCATTCTCATCAACATTCCTGCCAACTTCAGTATCAATGACAAACGAGTCTTCCTCGCCGGGACTTATAGTGCCTATTTCGAATGTAATCTCATCGCCCCTCTTTGAATCCTCACGAGGATTCGCATCAACGAAGTCTAACTCGTTGGGCAATTCAATCACGAGCACCGCATTAGTGAACGTTTCATCGGTCCTGTTATCGTAAGTTACGGTGTACTGTATCTCTCCGGTATCCTTGGCGTCCTCCTTATCAGACTCAAGAGTAACAATCAACGCCTCCTCAACCTTTTCCTCTCTTACAACTTCAATAATTCTTGTTATTACCTCCCTGATAGGAGGAAGGATTGTGGTTCCGCCGGTGCGGAAACTCCTTACAGACCCCCTGTCTATTCCCTCTCTGCTCTCAGCTACAGCTCTAAAGTAATAAGTGGTGTTTGTATTGAGGCCGCTTATCCTTCTGTCGAAGTCGACGTCGCTGTTGCCGTCACCGACATCTTCACTTGATGTATCTCGGTTCAGGTTTGAGGAACTCGTCCCCCATTCAAACCATGCATCCGTGTCCTCGCCGTTCGGGTCAACCTCACCGCGAAGGACTGCGCTCGTGTTGTCAATATCGGTAGCGGACAGTGTAGTAACATTCGGTTCATCGTCGCTACGGCTGCCTCCATTGTCATCGGTTCGGAAGTCTTCTATGCCGCTTTTATCGTCTCCATCCCTGTTATCTGCGAAACAGCGGAAGTAGTAACGCGTGTCTTCGTCGAGTCCGGTGATGCTGATTCTGACGGTCTGGTTGGTCTCGTCTCTGTCCACCTCTACAGTTCGGGTTTCCTCGTCTAAATCATTGTCATCCTCACCCCACTCAAACCAGACATCCGTATCCTCGCCGTTTGCATCAACTTTACAAACAAGGGTTGCCCTGTCGTCATCAATATCATCAACGTCAACATCTTTTATCTCGGGACCGTCATCTCCACCGCCGTTTTCATCGGTTGTAAAGCTTAATACGCTCCCGTAGTCTTTACCCTCACTGTTCTCCGCAACGGCACGGAAGTAATACTTTTCACCCTCTTCAAGGTCATCTATAACCTCACTGAAGGTGGAAACAGTAGTATCACTATCAATCTCTTCAGAGGAAGTTTCACGATTAAGGTTATATCTGCTCGTTCCCCACTCAAACCAGACATCCGTATCCTCGCCGTTTGGATAAACCTCACCGCGCAACCGCGCTTCATTATCTTCAATATCCGTAGCGGAAAGAGTAGTAACATCCGGTTTATCAGACTCTTCCTCGCCTTCACCGGTAGTGAAACTCTTTACGTTTCCGAAGTCCTTGCCATTATCATTCTCGGCAACGGCGCGATAATAATAGGTTGTATCCTCATCAAGACCGTATATTGTATCCGAGAAATCTATATCACTTGAACCGCTTCCTACATCCTGCCAAGAGGTATCGTGTGTAAGGTTGGATGAGTTTGTACCCCATTCAAACCACGCATCCGTATCCTCGCCGTTCGGGTCAACTTCACCGCGCAGCGTAGCACTTTCATCATCAACACCGGTCGGTGAAAGAGTTGTTACGTCTGGCTTATCACCGGGCTCTTCCTCATGCGTATCTATAAGGTCGAAAGCCGCACAAACCGCCTCAATGCTGTTTGCATTGCCCAGATCGGGATATGCAGCATGCATTGCAACCACCGACTCTATGTCACTGGAAACATCCAGATTAGAGTTAACGACCTGCGTAAGAGTTTCTATATGGCTCGGCAAATCGTTAATTGAGTTACTGGTAGTAACAGTATGCGCGTTTTTATCGCGGAGTATTACAAACCAGCTCTCGTCCGGCTGATATTGGGTCGGCTTATCCGAGTGGTTGTCGTAGGAGACAAGAGTAACTTTATACTCTCCGGCAGGGAGAGATACACCAACGGGACCGGCTTCGGCAGAGACCTGTCCTCTGTCCGAATAAATCCTCTCATTGAAGTTAACTATTGTCCTACCCGACTTACTTGCAAGAGTACAAGATCCAACGCCTCCAGCAGTAACCAAGGAAATGCTTGGAATGACGATGGATACCAAAACGCCGAAAACAGCCGCAATTGCGACATATTTCTTTGTGTTCATGATGTTTGTTGTATTATTTATCATCATATTCTGAACCTTTATGGCAGGCGTTGATTTGCGCACTGCAAAACTCCGTCTGTGATTATGGCTCTATGTATAACATAGCTTGAATATAAAGTCAAGAGCGTGAATAGTAACGCAGGGAAAGCGTACTTTAGGGCGCTATGGGTATCAACTCCCCTTGACTCAGCGGCACCAATTGCTGATAATGTCTACGTTCTAAAGATGAAGAAAGAAATTCACCCAAAATATTATGAAAAAGCGACCGTTAAGTGCTCGTGCGGAGCCGTCCATACAATTGGCTCCTCAAGGGAGAAAATGACGGTAGAAATATGCAGTGAATGCCACCCATTCTATACGGGCAAGGAAAAGCTTGTTGATACGGCGGGGCGGGTTGAGAAATTCAAGTCAAGGCAGGAAAAGGCAAAAGCATCCGCTACCGCCAAGAAAGCTTCCGCTAAAAGTGAATCTGCACGAGGTGGAAAGACAGACAATAAGAAAACCGCAGAAAAAAAGAAGGATCCGGCAAGGAAGGCCGAGATAAAGACCAAAAAAGCGGCGAAGAAGCCGGCAAAACCAGCTGCGAAAAAGATTCCAAAGAAGGCCCCGGCAAAGAAGAAATAAGCTTTCTATGCAGAAAGTAATTCTTGAGGTAAGAGCGGGCGCGGGAGGAGATGAGGCGGCAATATTCGCCGGAGATTTAGCGCGTATGTATCAGAGGTACTCGGAAAGAATGGGATGGCAGTTTACGGTTCTTGACTCAAACAGCACATCCCTGCACGGCTACAAGACATTTATTGCGCAGATAAAAGGCGCAGGTGTCCTTGATTCCCTAAAGCAGGAGTCCGGTGTACATAGGGTGCAAAGAGTGCCGGAAACGGAGAAATCCGGGCGTATTCACACATCCACCGCCTCTGTCGCCGTTATGCCCGTCGTAGAGCCCAAAGAGGTAAGCATAAGCCCGAGCGACCTTGAGGTATCTTTTTTCAGGTCATCCGGTCCCGGAGGGCAGAATGTCAATAAAGTCGAGACCGCGGTAAGGATAGTTCACAAACCGACCGGGCTGGTTGTGTCTTCCCAGGCGGCGAGAACGCAGAACGCGAACCGCGAACAGGCAATGGAGATACTCCGCTCAAAGATTCACGAAGCAGAAACCGCAAGGCAAAATGAGGAGCTCGGAGATATACGAAGAGACCAAATAGGAAGCGCAGACAGGGCGGAGAAAATAAGAACTTACAATTTCCCACAAGACCGTATAACCGACCACCGAATCAAGAAGAAATTTTCAAACATTGAGGATATCCTCAACGGCGATCTAGGCAAAATCGTAAAAGCTTTCAAGAAATCGGGGCAGTAAACAATACCCTTAAGAGTTCTTCAATATGTTGATGTCCTGCTGGAATCTCCTTGCGGTATCAATAACATTTTGCCCGTAGACATAGGTGCATACATACCTCTGCCAATTTCCACCGCAATAATACCTGGCGGCCGCGGCAAGCTCGTCATTTGCGGCACCGTTATCCCTCATAAGAAGACCCGTAGCGACGAATGCGTCCGAATTCCTCCACGGAGAAGCCGGACTGTTGCCCGTTACTCTGGAGACCGCGTTTTCATACAAAACCCAGGTTGATGGGATAAACTGAGCCGGTCCCATCGCCCCGCCGTATGCACCATCCGAGGGAATCGGACAGGAGACAAGTGTGCTCTTGGGATTAAGTCCAAGCTTCTCCGTAATTGCGAGGAAGTGCGGAATGTCCCTTGTTGGATGCATTGTTGTCTTGTTACTCGCTTGGGCGGGATAGTAAGGATTTACGTCGTATTCACACTGTCCGACATTTCTCCCCAGCGCCGATTCCCTGTCCAAAACTGCAAGGATGAGGGCAGCACGCACACCTGTCGCCTGCTCCGCAAACTTCGCAAACTCATACGCCTGCTCGAAGGTAAGCTGACCTCCGCCAAGAAGCTCAAAGATACGGCTTCTTATCTCAGCGGCGCTCTTCTGAGTCTCGGTCAAAAGCTTTTGATACTCGGATTCCTTGCCCTTGGTAACGGTCAGAAGGGTATCCTTCTCGCCTTTGGCATCCTCCACGTCATAGCGCTGTTTTACCTGATATTCCTTGAGCGCTTCAACGTCTGACCTCTCCATCGCAAGAAGTTCCTTTTGGTTAATTAGTTCTCCCCTCAACTCCGTAAGCTCTTCCACAGAAACACGAAGGTTATCCTGAACCAAAAGAAGGTCGTTTACGCTGCCGAAGAAATCCGACAGCTTTGGATTCTCAAGAAGAATCTCCATAAGCCCACGCCTGTCTTCCTTATATACTTTGCGAATAAGGGCGGCTATTGCGTCTTTGTTTGTGTCTATGGTCCCCTCAACGTCCTCTATTTTACCAACCGTCTCGTTAATCTCACCGCTCAGCTTAGTTAAAGAGAGGTTAATTGCTTTAATCTGCAAATTAATCTTGCCTATCTTCGCCTCAAGTATGGCAATCTCGCCCTGAAGAGAATCGCCCTGCTGTCTATAAACGCTTATCGTATCCTCGTACTCCTCTATCTGGCCCTCAAGCTCCGCAAGCTCTGCCTCAAGCTCCGCCCTCTCACTGTCTTGCGTGCTCGCGAATATATCACTCCCAACCGGAGCCCTTACCGAGCCTACGACAAAGGCGGATACTGCAAGTAAAACCGTAATTGCCTGGACTGACCTCTTTGGAAACTGCCCAATAGGCTTTTTCCCCAAGTTAATACGAGCATCTCGAGTCTGAAAAACATCCGTCGAGTGACTGGGCTTTATATCTAATAGGACTTTAGGTCTTTGTCTCATTTTTGTCGTGCTTCTCCTCTTCCCCCGATTTTTCGCCCTCCTTCTCTGGGCGTTTTTCCTCACCCTCTACCACGACATCCTCCGGAGATATCTCCCCTTCAGGAGCCTCCTCCTTTTCCTCTTCGCGAGGAGCAGAAACGCTTACAACTGCGTTGTCCGGCTCCATAGTAAACTCGAACTTCCCGCTCTTTGGAAGGTCTTTCACATATATACTTTGGTCGAATTCCGTAAGACCAGAGAGGTCTACAACAACACTGTGCGGAAGGTCAGCCGGCAGGGCCTCAACTTCTATCTCATCCATTGACTTCACCAGAACACCGCCTGCCTCAACCGCAGGTGGCTCGCCCTCAAACTCCAGCGGGATATGCGCCCTAACCTTCTCGTCCATACGAATCTGGTGAAAGTCTATCGAGAGCACCTCCTGGCTCACCGGATCTATCTGAACACCGTTGACAAGGGCGTTTCTTTTATCCCCCTCCACATCAACCGTAACAATTGAGTGTGTACCCGCCTCTTTGTACACCTTACTGAACGCATCAATAGGAACACTAAGATGGATATTCTCTATTCCGTGCCCATATAACTCCGCAGGAATTAATCCATCCGACCTGAGTTTTCTTGTTTTACTGCCTAAAATATCCCTTTTACGGACTTTTAATTCTTTCATTGTATACTTCTTATACTATAAAAGGGACGAAAGTCTATAGCAATACAGCGCTAATCTCACCTAACCGCCCCTCTTTATATTAAACGATTAAACAATTTTAACCGTTTCAAGACAACATTGTATATTTCCTCCTCAGGGTCGGAAAACTTACCCTCAGGGTCGGATAAAATTTTGTATGGCGCAATCCTGTCGCCATCTTGAGCCAAGCCCTTCTCCAGACCCATGCGCCACGCAACCCGTATTTCCGTATTTATATGCACTATAGAGATACCGGCATAAATCGCAGAGGTCATATCTTCGTCGCTTATCCCTGAGCCGCCGTGCAAAACAAGCGGTGTGGAAACCGCTTTTCTTATATCCCTAATCCGCCCTATATCAAGGTTGGGATTTTTCGCGTTCTTCATCATTCCGTGAATCTCACCGACCGCAGGAGCAAGCAAATCAACGTGAGTTTCTTCGACAAACTGAACCGCTTGCTCGACCGTAGTCATATCCTCACTGCTTATTGCCGCCCCCTCCGGCACTTTATCGAGAAGCTCCGAGGACACGCCTATATAACCTATCTCGCCTTCTACTAAAATGTCGGGGTTTATTGACTTTACCTCCTCAACGGCGCGCTTTGTCTTTTTTATATTCTCCTCAAAAGATGAGGCGGCTGAATCAAATATAACGGAGTTGTATCCCGCCTCGGCAGCCTCTTTTGCCTTATCAATGCTCCTCATATGGTCGGCGTTTAAATATACCTGGTGTCCGGTATCCCCTCTTACGGCGCCGATAAGCGCTGACGCCTCTTTCATACCTATAAAACCGGCCTCTCCTTCCGAAGTGCCTATTATCACGGGTACGTTTATGTCCCTTGCGGCCTGTACAATCGCACGAAGGGCGGCAAACTCGGATATATTAAAGTGTCCGAGGGCCACTCCCTTTTCAGACGCGCTTTTTATAGCCGCGTAAAGATTTTCCATAATCAGAATCTGATTACACCGTTGTCGAAGTTTTCCAAAAGAAGATTTTCCATATTTTCTTCTCCGCCAACGTATTCCGAGAACATCTTGGTCCACATCGCCTCCCTCTGGTGATAATTAAACGACTGGTTTTCCCCCTCCATAAAAGACACCAGGGTCATCGCGTTATCCTCAAGGTCAAAACTTATTATGTCTTCAGTGTGGTCTTCCTCGAATATGCCGGCGACCCAGTCAAGGTCGTGCCAAAGTCCGAGCTCCAAATTAGCCTTATCCTTACAGCACTGCGTGAGGTCCCTTTCCCCACGCGCCCAGTGCATAGACTCCGGATTCACGTGCGGCACGAATAAGCGGGGGTCTTTCGGGTTCTTCTTCCATAAATACTGCTGGACTATCAGCCACTCGCCGCTTCCAAGTTTCCCCACTTTCGGCACGTCCCCCCTGAGAAGCATCTTAAGCTTCTCCGCAAAGTCGCCATTGTCGGAATATCTCCTAAAGAGCTTTGAGTAAAAGGAGATTTCGTGGAAATAGTGAAGAAAAAGCGCAGCATCGCGAAGGAATTTCCCGGGTATATCCATTTTTATAGGGTTCAGGAAGATTACGCCAAATTCTTTCAGATGGCTCACATTATGGTGCTTTTTCTCAACAAATTCTTTCGCAACATCGCCCCAATCGGGGCTTAAAACCTTAACCTCTATTTTTCGCTCTTCAAAGTCATCGGCGGTAAAACCGCTGTATGCCTCTTCAAATGTCTTATGCATCCACTCCTCTGACTCAATGAATCTGAGTGAGCTAAAAATCTCCGTAACATCGTATTTCGCAAGAAGGTCGTCTACGCCGGCCGCCTTCATACATCTCAGAACATTCTCCGGTCTCCTTTTTCTCAATATCTCTTTAGCAAGCTCCTTCTTCAGGAAGAAGCCGCTGTCCACAGATGCAGCCTTCTTCGCGAAAGCGACAGCTCTCTCAAACTCATCCTTGCCGTCAAGCTTGGATACAAAATCCATAAGCTGCTTTTCCTGATGTAGAATTGTTTTTCTCAAAATTTCCCGTACCTCTGCAGCCGGCTTGTGCTTATAGTCAAGAACATCGAGCGTGGTATCAACCATCGTTCTATTCTTATCCATTAGATTATGCAGAACGTCACTCCTGCCGGTTATCTCCGACATCTCTTCATTCAGATCCTCCAGAGCAACCGGATCAATTCCCAATATTCTGGCTATGTCCGTTGGTGTCCTCATCCCTTGCTATAAATCTTATTCCTGTCAATCTTGAGCTTCCTAAAACGCATAGCGCCGTTAAACTGCTTTAACGAAAGAGTTCCCTTAGTCGCACCAATGCTTTCGACGGCGGATGTCGCGTTCGCGGAAGCAAGCCGTATTGCATATTCGATATTCTCCGGACTGCAGCTTCCTTTTATAAACTTCTCTTTTTTGTGAATCAGTCCGGCTACAAAACCGGAGCCGAAAGCATCGCCCGCACCCGTCCTGTCGACAACCTTCTTTGTATTCTTAAAACTCCCCGCTTTGTATATGTATGCTCCATCGGAAACCGTGACTCCTTTTGGCCCGGCGGTTACGGCAACTATACCAGGAATGATTTCATCAAGTTTTTCAAAAACCAACTTCTCTCTTCTAAACGGCACTCCGGTAATCTCTGAAGCCTCCCCTGCATTAACCACAAGCAGTGAGACGTCCTTAAGATGTTTGAGCAGCTGCCCCCTGCCATGCCCCACAAGGTGGTTATAACTCGGATTAAGCGCGACCTTGATGCGATTCTTCCTTGCGAAACTCAACAGCGGACTAAGCGCCCTGTAAGAATCTCCCGGCAAAGATACGTACCACCACCTGCTCTTAAGTTGCGACTTCTTTATATCTGAAATTCTGAACTCGTCTATCGCGCCATGGTAAGTTATTATGCTTCTCTCGCCATTTTGCAGAAGCAGAACGGAATATGATGTGGGCAGGTCCTTTGATTTTCTTACGAGTTGCGTGTTAACCCGCTCTTTTTTCCATATCCGCATAATCTCCTCTCCGGCTACGTCGTTTCCTATCTTTGTAAAAATCCCCGTCTTCAACCCCTGCCTTGCAAAGGTAACACTCGCATTTGCCGCATTACCACCGATTGTAAAATAAACTTCCTCTGACCCGAATTTCTCCCCGAATGGTATTGCCATCGCCTTCCCCGATGGAGACTCCTCCCACTTAATTATTGGGAAGCCCACTACAAAGAAAGCATCGCGCGTTGTCCCCCCGATGGCGATAATGTCCTTCATAATCATCGCTTGCGTTTTAACGCTTTCTTGGCTGCCCGCTTTATATCTTTAACACCCATCCCGTATTTCTCTATAAGCTCGTCCGGCTGACCCGACTCTCCAAATACGTCCTGCAAGCCGACAAACTCCTGCGGGACGGGGCTCTTCTTTGACAATATTTCCGAAACGGCCGATCCCATACCGCCGTATATCTGATGCTCCTCAACCGTTACAACAGCCCCGCATTTCCCTGCAAATTTTACTATCCCTGCCTCATCCATCGGCTTTATGGTGTGATTATTAATAACTATGGTTCCAACGCCCTCATCTTCCAATTCCCTTGCAGCGACAAGAGAGTTATAGACAAGGGACCCGCACGCGATTATTGCAACTTCAGGCTTCTTTGATTCCCAAAACACCTCCAGCAGGCCCGGTTTAAATGGACTCTTATCAGTTGTAATAACGGGCGTGTTTTCACGTGCAAGTCTGATGTAAACCGGCCCCCAGATATCCGCGGCGGCTTCCGTCGCTTTCCTCGCCTCTATTGCGTCGCAGGGAACGAAAACTTTCATATTTGACAGGACTCGCATCGTTGCGATATCTTCCACTGCCTGATGCGTCGCACCGTCAGGGCCCACTGAAACTCCGGCGTGGTGACCCGCAATCTTTACGTTCGAGTCGTTGTAGCATACGCTCGTCCTTATCTGTTCCCAGTTCCTCCCCGGAGAGAACGCCGCATAGGATGATATAAACGGTATCTTCCCGGAGACTCCAAGGCCCGCGGCGATTGCCGCCATATTCTGTTCTGCCACACCGACCTCAAAAAACCTTTCCGGAAACTTATCGGCGAAAGCACGGGAACGGGTCGACTCAGTGAGGTCGGCTGACAGAACAACCACGTCCTTATTTTTCTCCCCGAGGGAAACAAGTCCATCACCGTAGCCGTTTCGAATAGGGACGCTTTCAATCTCACTGGCCCTAGATGCAAAAAGTTTTTCGTTAAGGTTTACCTCTTTTATAAGCATATCTATTCGTGTTCAGACTTGATCTTACCGCCGAGCGTCCTGAGCTCGGCGAGCGCCTCTTTCTCTTCCCTTTTTGTCGGCGGCTTACCGTGCCAGCGATAATCGTATTCCATAAAACTCACCCCCTTGCCCGGTATGGTGTGCGCGATTATGACGGTTGGTTGTTCAACGATTGCCTTGGCCTCATTTACGGCATCGACTATCTGCTCAAAGTTATGCCCGTCTATTTCAAGGACATGCCAGCCGAACGACTCATACTTCTCTTTTAACGGCTCAAGCGGCATAACGTCTTCTGTATTGCCGTCTATCTGTATATTATTCCTGTCGACTATTCCGGTAAGGTTGCTCAATCTGTTTTTCCCTATAAACATCGCCGCCTCCCACAACAGGCCGGTATCGTGCTCACCGTCGGACATAAAACAGTATATTCTGTACCTTTCCCCGTTCAGCCGCGCCGCTAGAGCCATTCCTGCCGCCTGAGACAGTCCCTCCCCCAGGGGGCCAGAGGTGGTCTCAATTCCGGGAAGAGACGTGCGATGTGGATGCCCCTGCAGGCGGGTATTAATCTTCCTAAGAGTTCTTAGCTCATTTTCCGGGAAATATCCCGCAAGCGACATTGCAACGTATTGCACCGGCACGATATGGCCGTTCGAGAGAACCAGCCTGTCTCTGCCTTCCCAATCAGGCTTCTTCGGGTTGTGATTTAAGATATGAAAATAGAAAGCGGTGAACACATCAGCCATTCCCAGAGACCCCGCAGAGTGGCCGCTTCCTGCATCCTCAAGGATATCAATAATCTTCTCTCTGATATTATTAGCCGTTTCCTCAAGAAACTTCTCTTTTTTCTCTTGGAGTGCCATATATGGTTTATATCGCAGATAGTCTCTCATACGCCCCCTTCGGGTCCGGACTGCCGAAGATATAATGGCCCGCCACAAGAATATTAGCTCCGGCTTCCTTGGCAGAGCGGCCAGTATCTTCATTGATTCCGCCGTCAACTTCTATTGTAGCAGTGGGAGCTT
>CAZLBZ010000007.1:0-12136 GCA_964558045.1 uncultured Candidatus Saccharibacteria bacterium | reverse complement strand
ACGTCGCCGAAACCCATTGCCCTTCCGCTTGTGAAAAAATACAGTAGCCCGAAAAACACGATGCCGAAAAGAGTTCCTATCAGGTGGTTAAGAAATATGTTCTGTCCCAGGGGCCAGAACGCAAGCGAATAGCTTCCGAGAAACGTTCCCTGAATGGTAAGACCGCTGCCATATGCTCCGGTCAAATGCCTAAAAGCGATGAGCGCAACGCCTATAATCGCAACAAGGGCATTGAGCTTATCCGGAATTATCTTAAGCCTTAAATCAATTATCGAAATTAAGAGAAATATGGAGAACGCCAGCACCCACAGCGCCGCAGGCACTCCAAACCCGAGCACTGAAACCGGAACGGTGAATATCAAGCCGGAGATAATTTCCACTATCGGATACTGCAGAGATATTCTTTTTTTGCAACTACGGCATCTGCCCGCCTGAATAGCAAAACTAACCAAAGGTATCAGCTCGTACCATCTAAGCGTACTGTTGCAATGCGGGCAGTGCGACCTGCCCTTACTGCTTAATTTAAATCCTTTCTCTTCGGTATATCGGAGGCCTAAAACATTGATATAGCTCCCGATTAAAGTGCCGAAGATAAAGAGCGAAATATATATGACGTTCACTTATTTTGAAGGAGAGCTATGACCTTACACAAAACTCCAAACTTGCGTCATCGCAAGTTATGCCATATGCGGATTCCGCGTCGTCCTGAAGCGTACTGTTATCCCTCTCAAGCGTTGCCTTGATTATGTAATCAAGTCCGTCCGGGCCATAGCCATACTCGTAGTTCCTGCTGGATACCGGATCGTTCGGAACTTTTGACGTAACGCTGGACAAAGCACTTTGAAGTGCGGACCAGCCTAATGTTCCGGAGCCTCCCGGGGTACCACAGTTACTTGCACTGCTTCCTGCCACGGGATAGTGCCCGCATTTATTGAAGAATAACTCAAGATGGTTCTGAACATTCCTCAAATCCCCGATACGACGGGTATCCCTCGCAGATGCCTGAAAGCCGCTTACTCCCGTGAGCACTACCCCTGCGAGAATAGCGATTACGGCTATAACAATAAGCATCTCGATGAGCGTAAAACCGCCCACCCCGCGATTCTTTGAAAAATGCCTCATTGGTTTTTTCATAAACTCCAAATTGGTTTGTTCGACCATTTCGCTTGTTTTTACAATTATATCACGCCCTAAAACGTTTGGGCTAAATTATAGATGGGGATAAGGATTGACGCGAACAGTCCGCCGACAAGCACACCTATTATGACAAGTAAAATCGGCTGGATAAGTTCAACTAAAGCATGCACCAAACCATCGACCTCCCTTGTATAGAAATCGGATATTTTCTGAAGAAGAGCGACGAGCTGTCCGCTGGTCTCACCTACCGCAATCATCTGCCCGACCAACGGCGGGAACAGCTCTTCTTTGGATGCAAGAGATTGAGACAACGTTATGCCCTTCCTTACGTCCGATGACGAGCGGTGAAGCGCATCCCGATAGGCGGCGCTCCCTATGGTACGGCCGGTTATATCTATTGCCTGCGATATCGGTATCCCTCCTTTTATGAGCACCGCAAGGGACTCCGAGAACCTTGCGACATAAAGCCCTCTGAAAAGACTCTTTAATCCCGGGACTCGCATTGCAACCTCCCCCATCAAGGTCTTCCCCTCCTCGCTTCTAAAGTAGTCATAGCCGACAAAACCGCCTATTACAAACATTATGAGCACAGCCCACCACCAGCGCGCAAGCAGCGCTCCTCCGTCTATAAGAATCTTCGTAAATATAGGCAGCTCCACTCCGGCTTCTTCAAACACCGGGCCTATCTGTGGGAAAACAATCACAACCATAATCCCCCCGACAACGAAGAACAGCGCAATCATAATAATCGGGTATATAAGCGCGTTCCTGACACGGCTTATAAGCTCAGATTGTTCTTCGATATAATCGGCGAGGAACTGCATCGCCTCATCAACGCGCCCTGTTACCTCCGCAGACCTCATCATGTTTATATAAAAGTCGGAGAACACGGTTGTGTGTTTCTCAAGCGCCTGAGATAGGGAAAGACCCGCCTCAACATCCGCAGACATCTCCCCGATTATGCTTTTCAGCGTTACGTTCTTTGTCTGGCGCTTAAGCGTTTCAAGAGCATTATCAAGGGGTATCTTCGCGGAAACGAGAGTCGCAAACTGCCGCGTGAACACCATAAGGTCTTTTCTCTTTACGCGGTTGAAATAATCAAGGGCTCTGTCGTACCACTGCTCCTTTTTCGCTTCATCGACGAAAAGAACGTACAAGTCGTGGCTTGATAAAATGCTTACAGCCTCATCCCTGTTTAGCGCATTAACGAAGCCTACCTGAAGCTCTCCTGCCTTTGTCCTTGCTCTGTATTTAAACTTCGCCATGCTTTGCTCTGCGTTATCCTTGTTCCAAAAGGACGCGGAGCTCTGACGGGTTTAGCGAGTACAGTTCCGCGCTCTCAAGTGAAATTTCTTTCTTCCTTACAAGTTCTGCAAGCGAGCGGTTGAGAGTCGTCATCCCCTCTTGCGTGCTCGTCTCTATTACCAGGTCTATCTGATATGCCTTCTTCTCCCTTATAAGGTTCCTAATTGCGGAATTAGCAAACATTATCTCAAGCGCGGGTGTTCTGCCTCCGTCAATGCGCGGCACAAGCCTCTCAGAGACAACACCGACGAGCGCCGCCGACAGCTGGGAGCTTATTTGCCCCTGCTGGCCGGCAGGGAAAGAGTCTATAATCCTGTCGATTGTCTGCGCCGCGGAGTTTGTGTGGAGCGTTGAGAAAACGAGGTGCCCGGTCTCTGCGGCAGTAAGGGCGGTTGCTATTGATTCCTGGTCGCGCATCTCGCCTATCATAATCACATCAGGGTCCTGACGGAGAAGGGACCTAAGCGCCCTGTGGAAACTCGGACTGTCACTTTTAATCTCGCGCTGGGAAACAATCGATTTGTCCTGAACGAACAAGTATTCTATTGGGTCTTCAATCGTGATAATGTGCCCCATTTTGGTGTGGTTGATTTCATCCAAGAGTGAAGCAAGAGTGGTCGACTTACCGTGCCCGGCCGGACCGACTATAAGTACGAAGCCCTGACCGAGTTTCGTAAATTCCCTAAGGATGCTCGGGAGTTTCAACTCCTCAATTGTCTGAACCTGCGCCGGTATCAACCTCAGAGCCGCCGCCATAAATCCTCTCTGGAAGAATGCGTTAACGCGGAATCTCGCCTTATCTTCAAAAGCAAACGAGTAATCTATATCCCCCTGCTTTAACAACTTTTCCTTCTGCTCCGCAGAGAGCATTGACATCACAAGTCCCTGTGTATCCGTGGGTGTGAGAATTTTCTCCTGCTCCAGGCTTATTAGCTTTCCGTCCACTCTGACTATTGGCCGCTGACCGACGGAGATATGAAGGTCTGAAGCGCCCTGCCTGGCGGTTGCAAGAAGCAGGCCGTCTAATTCTTTCTTGTAATCCATGTCTTTTTATTAGTATAACCGATATTTATCTTCTTACTAACTTGAACTTGTCTCCCTCAAGACTTCTTCTATCAGGACTTTACCGTCAAGCGCCTTTAATATGCCGTCCTGGCGAAGAGTAACCATCCCCTGGCGGCGCGCCTCATCGTATATTTTCCCCTCCGTAGGTGCGGCATTCACTATCTGTTCAAGCTCACGGGTCATCTCGAACCCCTCAAATATGGCAATACGTCCGGATGTTCCCTTGTTGTTGCACTCCTTGCATCCCTTTGAGCGGTAGACTTTGTACGGCGCTTTATATTTCAACTTCACCTTTTCGCTATCAGACAGAGCGTCAAGCTCCTTTTTTATAATGTCCTGTACCTCATCGACAGCCGTAACGGCTTCCTTGCACTTATCGCAGAGCTTTCTAATCAGCCTCTGGGATATCATAAGGTTAAGCGCCGCCGGTATAAGGAAGGGCTTTACTTCCATATCTATAAGACGGGGTATCACACCCACCGCGTCGTTTGTGTGCAGTGTAGCAAGAACTACGTGCCCGGTAAGCGCGGCGTGTACGGCAAGTTCCGCCGTCTCGTTATCTCTTATCTCACCCACCATAATGGTGTCCGGGTCCTGACGAAGAATCTGCCTGAGGCCCGATGCGAATGTATAGCCTATCTCCGGCCTTACCTGTGACTGACTTACACCTTCTATGAAATACTCAACCGGATCTTCCAGGCTCACGACGTTTGTTTCCTCCTTGTTCAGCATCTGAAGCAGGGCGTACAGCGTAGTTGTTTTACCCGAGCCAGTGGGGCCGGTGATAAGCACCATACCGAAGGGCTCTCCTATGGCAGCCTTCGTGAGCTCCGCCGTCTTTCCGGACAGGCCAAGCGCATCAATGCTCTTCAAGCCTATCGTAGGGTCAAGGACACGTATAACAACTTTCTCGCCGACCGGCGTCGGAAAAGTTGAAACTCTGAAGTCTATGTCTCTGTTGAATATTACGGTCCTGAAGCGCCCATCTTGAGGAATTCGCGTTTCATCAATTTTAAGACTGGATAGTATTTTTACACGCGAAACTATGGCGTGATGCAGCTCTATCGGAAGAGATGTTGATTCACTAAGCACCCCGTCAACCCTAAATCTTATCCTCACCCTGTTTCTCTGCGGCTCTATGTGAATATCGGATGCTCCCCTTTCAACGGCCGCTTTCAGTGTTGAGGAAACTATCTTTATAATCGGTGCTTCCTCCGTTACCGTTTCGTGCTCCTCGTCTATCGAAACCGGCCTCAGCATTTCCGAGAACTCGGTGCCGGACTTGATATTAATCCCCCTAACCGCCTTCTCGACTTCCGTCTCGTACGGGGAGTATCGGCGCATCACAAGCTCGGCATCCGTCGGGGTAATAATGTAAACACCGAGGTTCAATTGGCTCTGTTTCGCTATAAACCTAAGCGCCTCCTGCGCCCTGTTATCCCAGGGCTTTACCATTCCGGCAACAAGCGTCTTGCCCTCAAGGGAAAGCGGTACAATATTGTACGTGGATGCCGTCTCCTCTGGAATAAGCTTTAGCGTTTCATCCGATATTTTTCCAACGTCCACTTTCTTGTAGGGAATGCCTAATATTTTGCTCTTTGTCTCCGCAACGGTTACCTCGTCGAGAAAATTGCGCTCGTACATCACGTCTTCCGCCGATTTTCCGGACTGCACAGCATCCTGGCGTATCTGCTGCGCCAATTCTTCGGAGATTAATGATTCCCCAATCAGGGCATCAAGTAATGTCTTATCGTCCATAGCAAATTAAAATCTTGCGAATGGATTCTCCCTGCCGAACTCACCTAACTGCGGTTCCTCAACGTGTACTTGCAGCGCCTTGAATGCCGGCGAGTCGGCTATGACTGACGGGTCGGTTTCCACTTGAGATATTCTGGAAATGTTCTCGAGCTCCTGAGGTGCGAAGACTTCAACAAAAGGAGGCTCCGTAAAAAACACCCAATACGTTACGGCTATAATAATGACGACTATAATGCCGGCAACCGTGATTTGTACCAACCCATTACTCTGTTTTTCTCCTTCTATTATGATTGCCATAATTACTGCTGATAATAAGTGTCGACCACCAATGTATATGTTAATACGTCTTTATCCGCCCCATCCTCGACCCTGAGTGAATTAACGTCCATTACTCTTATATTAGTCTGGACCGCCTCAATGTACGCCTTTATTCCTTCATAAGTGCCCTTAACGGTCATTGTCACCTGAATTGTGCCGATGGGGTTTGCTACCTGCCCCTTCGCGTCCGACCTAATCGGGAGAATCTGTATATCCAGTGATTCTATAAGCACTCCGGTCGTCTTCGTTATTCCCTGCAGTTGGTTCACTACTCCCGGGATTCTCTCGCTTGGAGGAAGAGCCAGCGAAAGATTCTCCTGCAGGTTTGATATGTCTTCGTATCTGCTCAACAATCGCTCCGCCGATTCAATCGTTGCCCTTTCTTCTTCCACGAGCGCCTTGATTGACGAACGCTCCCCCCTAAGCTGCTGTATGCTTTGCGATGAAGGAATTATAAGCGAGAAAAACACAATACCGGCGCCGATAATGAATCCGAAGCTTGCCAAAACGCTTATCAATCTTTTTGCCGCAGAGCTCATTGCTGTAGTTCAAGCACACCATCCGCAAGGGTGAGTGTAACTTTAAAGTTTACGACCCCTCCAAATGAACTGGAGTCTCCCAAAACAAGCCTTTCTACCTCCGGAGCGGCTTCGTATATTGCAAGCTGTGTAACCAAATCGTCATAAGAGTTAGTTACTCCTTCTATTATCACCTCACTGTCAGGCACCGAAAGGTATAGCGTCTTATACGCAACTCTCGGGTGCGTATTCCTTTCAAGAATCGGGAATAACTGTGCCCCGTAAACGTGGTCTGCAAGAAGGCCTCGCAGATTATCCACCTGAGAATAAAGTGTAATCAGGTTTTCCTGCTGTTCCGGCGTAAACCTATACACAAGTTCGTCGAGTTCATCTTCAAAAGATTTTATCGATCGGTTGAGATAACCTTTATAACCAAGAGAAAGCCCGCCGTATATTATCAGCATCGCAAGGAAAAGAACGATGCTGAAAAGCATAAAGCGCCTCGGTGCCCCGGAGGGCAAAACCTCGGGCGGGAGCTTGTTGCCCAGGATACTGTTTCCGGTGATATTCTGTGGCGGCATGTTATATCTGCTTCGTAAACTGTCTTATTGCGAGCCCGAGAGCCACTGCAAACGGAGGGCCCAGTGTGCCAACCAGCGGCGCGGCTTCTGGTGAGTATGAAATTTTATCGAACGGGTTCGCCTTTACCGCAGGTAGCGCAAAACGGTCAGAAACGTATTTATCAATACCCAAAAGATTAGCGCCTCCTCCAGAGAGAATTATCCGCTCCACATTGTCGTGATAACTTCTCTCATAGACGTCTCTGACGCGCCCCACTTCATTAAGTATAGCATCCAGATATGGCAGCATCAAAGTGGATACTTGATATTCCGCGCCCGTTCCGCCTATGCCGCTTCTTCGCTTAAGGTCCTCCGCGCGGCGTATGTTTATGCCAAGCCCCCTTGATATAGCCTGTGTGAGAGAACTCCCCGCAAAGTCCGTTTGGGCGTTGTATCGCAGGTTCCCGCTCTTTGCTATCGCTATCGCCGTGGAGCGCGCTCCTATATCTATTATCAGCGTTGCCGTCGGGTCGCCGCCGGTAAGCAATCTCGCAAGGCTAAGCGTCTCGACTTCAAGCGTCCTAAGAGTCAAGTTCGCATTCTTGAAAATGCTCTGATAAGTGCTTATCTTCTCGTTCGGTATTGATACGAGGAATACCTGCTGCTTCTTAACGCCCTTGCTATCCTCATACTGGCCGACGGGAATCCAGTCTATCGCAACTTCCTCCAGGGGTAGCGGAACAAATGCCTTTGCCTGGAATTGCATCGTCTGCGCCGTTTCCTGGTCAGACATAACCGGTATATCCAGTAATGACGTAAATGCCGAAAAGGCAGGCATCGATGCAGAGACGTCATTTGTGGAAGATTTCATCTGCTCAAGCAGCATTTTTATAAGCCTTGCCGTTTCGGTGTCGATAATCTTAAGACTGCTCGTTTGAATTGCGTCATTCAGGCGCTCAAGGTGACCATGGCTCTCCAGTATGCCGTAATTTTTCAGCATAGGCCCCTTATCGGAACCGGTAAGTTCCACTGCCTTTATAGATGCAGTGCCGATATCAACTCCTATGTAGGTTTTCTTTCCCAGAAATGAAAGTCCGAGAAATTTCAAAAAATTAGCCATTATAAATTATCACTCACTTACAATTTGTAATCAGAGATATTAACCTAATTGTATCATATGAATAATACGGTAAAGAGATTGTCTAACTCTTTCCTGGATATATTGTTTC
The DNA here is from genome assembly GCA_964558045.1 of uncultured Candidatus Saccharibacteria bacterium. GTDB lineage: Bacteria > Patescibacteriota > Minisyncoccia > UBA6257 > Colwellbacteraceae > CAZLBZ01. The sequence goes on along the minus strand of CAZLBZ010000007.1, from coordinate 4,246 downwards.
CTCCCCTGTGCCTCGGCTGCAGGGCATACCTCACCTGCGCTGAGGAGAAAGTTAATCTCCTATGCGCGGATTGTTTTTCCGGCATAGAAATTTATAAAACCGTGTTCTATAAGAATCCGCACTTTTCGCTCGGTGCAGTTTCCTCGTATTCGGACAACGCACTGAAAAATCTCATCCATTATTTCAAATATGAGGGGTTTATCTCGGTGAAAGAGCCCCTGGATACCGTGCTATCAACGTATATGGAGGCTGTCGGTCTTAAGAAAATGCTTGGCCCGAGCTCCGTTATCGTTCCCTTACCGCTTCATAGAAAGCGCGTGCATGAACGCGGGTTCAACCAGTCGGATGTCATCGCAGAGATTGTAAGCAAATACACGGGCATTCCCGTGGACGGATCCTTGTTGGAACGCACCCGTTACACACGGCGTCAGGCGGATATTAAAGGCGAGGAGGAAAGGAGAAAAAACGTGATGGGCTGTTTTAAAGTGCCGCAGAGCAAAAAGGGCACGCTAAGGGATGTTACCGTCGTCCTTGTAGACGATGTATACACCTCCGGGGCAACAATGGCGGAGGCGGTAAAAACTCTGCGCCGTGCCGGCACCAAGGATATTATAGGCCTCGTAATTGCAAAAGCGGACTAATCCTACGGAGCGTTAAATATTAGTCAGGTCCTCGTAGTCCCACCCGCCGGCCCATCCTATGCATATATAGAGACGCCCGGGATTCGTGTCTGTGCGGATGTATATTCTCCCCCTTTCGGAATCGCTGTTGCAGTCGTATGAAGGCGGCGCGCCATAGCCTCCGTTCATAAACTGCGCGTAGCCGCCATCGGGAACATAGAGGGTCGTCCCGTAGGTATCGGTAATGGTCAGAGTTCCCGCGCTTATATCCCCTGCCGTTAAAGTGTTAGTAATGGAGACGTTACCGGTCGTTCGCTGTACGTCGCTCCCGACAATCGTCCAGTCATCATCACTCCCGCCTATAGAACTCCAGGAAGAGCCGTCATAGAACTCGTACTGTCCGGTTGTGGTGTTGTAAACCATAAGACCCGTAGTCGGAGAGGATATTCCGTTTCTCTCGGAAGTTGTAAGGCGGGGAGGTAAAAACCCTTTTGAATCCGACTCTAAAAGCAGAACCGCCGAGCTGTTGAGTGTACTCGTTCCCACCGAAGCGCTTCCCTCAACAGATAAATCTCCAGAGAACCTGGCGTCCATCCACCTCTGGTCCGGAGAAACTCCGCCTATGCTGTAGGTGTTATCTGCGTTTGGCAGCAAGTCGGAGTCGAATGTCGCGGCAGATACTCTTGATATCGCGGACTGAAGCTTCTTTGTCACGGCGACTTGCGGGTTCGATGTATTGTATGAAAAAGAGGCATCTATCTGTACCGCCGCGTGGCCTCCCGCCACCTCAAACTTCGTAAAGCGCAGATAGTCAACAATTATCTTATCCGTTGTAAGGGGAACGGCGTCGCTGCTGCCTTCCTTCAGGTAAACACCGCCTGCATTGGAGCTTATTATAATGGGGTCTGTGGAGCTGGCTTCCGTCCTTAACCTAAGCGAACAGTACGTCGAGCAAGATGTGCTCGTCGATGTCCCCTCATAAGAAACGTCTATAAGACTCGCATCTCTTACGAGCCGCTGCGTTGTTGCAAGGACCAGGTCAAGCTGCTGGCTTACTTCCGCATCTACCCTGTTTCTGTTTTGGGTCCTTATACTTGTGAGCATCACACCGGTCATAATCCCGATGACGATGACGAAAATCGCCGAATATATCATTAGCTCAACCAAAGTGAAACCCTTATTAAGCCTCATGTTCCTATTATAGCAAAGTATCGGTAATGATTTCCTATACTACTTTTCTGAAGATGCATTTTCCCAATTCAACACCAACTATATTGAGTATTCCTACTCCGACAACTCCAAGAAGCCATTCCCAGGGGAGGCTAACCGTATCAAGCAGGCTTTGAGCTGCAGGCACATAGATTGCTATCATCGTGAGAATAATTCCGAAAAGGACGCCTGCTACCAGATAGCCGTTACCGAACGGGTTATAGTGGAATATGCTCTTTTTAAGCGACTTTACGGAAAATATAAGGAACATCGTGTATAGCGCGAAACTTCCGAATATAAACGTGCGTACAATGTCTTCCTGGAAACCGAATCGAAGCAGGAATACATACATAACTAAAAGAATCACGCTTGAGATTATCCCGATTACGAGTATCAAAAACCTCATCTCTTTGTCTATTAATCTCTTTCTTAAATCAACCGGGGAGGACTTTGACAATTGGGTGTCCTCCTCAAATGCGAGGGCTACCGCCGGGAAGCTGTCATCAAAGAAATTAACCCATAGAATCTGGAGCGCGTTAATCGGCAACGGCAGCCCCATAATCAGCGACCCGCCTATCAAAATAAGCTCATCGAGGGCGTCAGAAAAAAGATATACGATTACTTTCCTAATGTTATCCAGTATCCTTCTCCCCTCGCCTATAGCCGCGACTATAGTCTCAAAGTTATCATCCAGTATCACGAGGTCCGAGGCGCCTTTTGCAACGTCCGTACCCGACCCGACAGAAACCCCTATATCCGCTCCTTCCAGCGCCGGGGCGTCGTTTACTCCGTCGCCGGTTACGGCGACTATCTCTCCGAGTTCCTGGTAAATTTTCACTATGCGGAGTTTATCCGCAGGCGTTACCCGCGCGAAGACTCGTATCGGCGCTATCCTGCTTTTCAGCTCTTCGTCGCCCATCTCGCGGATATCCTCTCCGGTAAGGACATTATTCTTATCCGCCTTCATTCCCAGGTCCTTCGCAACAGCAAGGGCGGTTCCCTTATGGTCTCCGGTAACAATCACTGTTTTTACACCGGCTCTTTCAACCTCCTCTATCGCGCGCGCCGCCGTAGGCCTTATCGGGTCGTTGAAAGCAAGGAGCCCGAGAAGCTCATCGTCAAGCGCAACTCCGACGACTCTGTATCCGGAATACGCCATTTCATCTATCTGTATAAGCAGTTTTTCTTTTTCCGACTTATCAAGCCTGGTTTTCTGCACGAGTATATCCGGAGCTCCGACATAGACCCATTGCTTTTTCGACCCCGCTTTTATCTCCGCGGCTGAGAATTTGTCCGTTGAATTGAATGGTTTCTCGTTCAGTATCTCGTGTTCCTTCTTAACTTTTGGAAGGAAAACTTTATATTTTGCACCGGCGCGAACCACTGCCGCCTCCAATGGACGTCCGACAATTCTCCACTGGTCCGGCGGATCCTCGGGATTTTCCACGATAACATCGGTTCCCAATATCGCAAACTGCAGAACCTCTCCATGGTCCCTGCTGCTAATTACTTTGTCGAGTTCCATCCTTGCCTCGGTAAGCGTTCCGGTTTTGTCAGTCATAATAAGCGTGGTACTCCCGAGCGCCTCCGCGGCAAGCAGTTTTCTTACCACGCCTTTCCGTTTGGCAAGCCGCTCTACGCCCACCGCAAGGACTACGGTAAGAGCGACCGGAAGGCCTTCGGGGACAGCAGAGACAGCAACTGCAACCGATATGAGGAACATATCAAATATCCCGTAGCCGAGGGCAATGCCGATAAGGAAAAGTGCCATCGTAAGCACGAAGAGGATGATTCCCACACGAAGAGAGAACTTTGCTATTGCAGTCTGGAGCGGCGTTTTGTCTTTCCCCTTTTCCTTAACTAGTGCCGCTATTCTTCCCAGTTCGGTATTCTTTCCGGTCTTTGTAACAACGGCTAGGCCGGTCCCGCCGCCGACCAGCGTCCCACTGAATATCATTGACTCCTGATCCGCTATTGTAGCGTCTTCGGCGCACGGTTCGATAACTTTTGAAACAGGCAGGGACTCTCCCGTCAAAACTGCTTCGTTTACGGTAAGCTCGTTTACCATAACGAGGCGTGCGTCCGCTGGAATTCGCAGGCCGGAGACAACTCTTATTAAATCTCCCGGCACAACCTCCTCAGCGCCTATTTCTTTCTCCCTTCCGTCGCGAATTACGCGAACCCGCTCCTTTATGTATGTCTTGAGGTTTGATAGAGCGGTTTCCGCCTTGTTCTCCTGGTAGAAACCGAGTGCGGCATTTACTAAAATAGCGGCGAATATAAACCCGCTGTCTTTAAAGTCCTCCAATACGAGCGTGATTATGCCCGCCACAAGAAGTATGAAAATCAGGGGGCTTTTGAACTGACTAAGGAGTATCCTTATTTTCGAGCCGCGTTTCACCCTCGGAAGGGTATTT
>CAZLBZ010000006.1:0-12366 GCA_964558045.1 uncultured Candidatus Saccharibacteria bacterium | reverse complement strand
AGCCGCGGCAAGAAAGAGGCTGCTGTAATAAGCCCGAAAGACGCGATGAGCGTTCTTGAGTCGGGTTTAAGAGACGAACTTGTGGGTAAGAACTTTGGTTCCACGAGAGAGCTTGACGAATTTCTGATAAGTTTCGATGGTACGGAGAATAAGGCAAAGATTGGCGGCAATCTATCCTTGGGTATATCAATATCTTTCACGCGCGGCGTGGCTCTGGAGAAAGGGAAGGAACTATGGGAAGTGTTAAGAGAGGAATTCTTTGACAAAAAATCCGAAGAGAAAGTGCCGGCTATTTTCTCTAATATGATAAACGGCGGAGCGCACGCGAAGACGAATCTTGATATTCAGGAATACCAAGTAGTGTGCGGTATGGAATCAGCCTCAGATATGGTAAAAGTTCTTAAGGATTTTTATGAGAGGCTCGGAGATTACCTGAGAAAAGAGTTTAATTCGGTAGAAATTAGGCTCGGAGACGAAAAGGGCTATGCTATGGATTTCAGAGATAACTTTGAGCCAATAGGAATACTTAATAAGCTCATACACGACCTTGGCATGGGAAATAGCCTGTCTGTGGGGCTTGATGTTGCGGCAACGAATTTCCAGAGTGGAGAGAAATATATTTTTGACGGAGCAAATATGGATAGAAAAAAACTCCTCGCTGTATATGGGAAATATTTCAAGGATGCCGACCTGTTGTCTTTTGTTGAGGATCCGTTCGGGGAAGAAGACTTTGAGGGGTTTAGGGAGTTTAGAGAGATTTGCGAGCGCGGCGTTATAGTCATCGGTGATGACCTAACCGTTACAAGCCCGGAATTAATAAGCGAATATGGAGACGAGCTTATAAGCGGGGTAATAATAAAACCGAACCAGATAGGCACGGTTACGGAGACTTGCGAGGCATTGAATACGGGGGCAAGCAAGGGATTATTCCGTATTGTATCTCATCGCTCCGGTGAAGTTGACGACCAGTTTCTAATACATTTTGCGAAGGCATCCGGCGCAGAGGGAGTTAAGATAGGCGCTCCGTTCGCCGAAAGAATGGAAAAGTTTAATGAATTAGAGAGGCTGTACTCTTAGAAAAGCTGACTGGAGACATCCGAAGAATATGCGAAAGAATATACGGATTAAGAAGTTACAGCTCGCAGTTATAGCTGCAATTTTAATTTATATTGCGCTTGTTGCAGGCAGGGTAGTGTATTTTTCATACTTCTCCGGTCTTCCTAAAATAGTGCAGGAGGACAAGGTTTTTGGAGAAGGGGAGGAATTGAGGCTAATTATGGCCGGAGACAGTATAACTCAGGGTATTGGTGCCTCAAGTGTCGATAACACATACGCATATAAACTGGCGGAGGAACTTGGAAAAGATTACAGAGTTGTTTATAGGAATGTTGCGGAAAAGGGCTCTGAGACGGAGGATTTGGTAAGTGAGCAGCTGCAGGAGATAATTGCTTTTGACCCGGATATAGTAGTAGTAACGATCGGCGGCAATGACCTAACCCATGTCAGGCTGGAGAGCAGAATAATATCGAACTATAGAAGGGTAATAGAAGAGATTAGCAATAACACCGAAGCAATCTTATACATAGCAAATATACCGAACTTCACGGGCGTTAAGGCGCTACCGGTTTGGTATGTTAATCTTATCAGTAAGAGAGCGGTTACGATAAACAGTGATATTTCAGAGCTCGAGAGCGGTAGAGTGAAGATAGTGGACGTGCACGAGAAGTGGTTTGAAGTTCCGAGAATTGAGGATGCGGTCGCAAGAGACGGCTTTCACGCCAATGATTACGGATATACGTTTTGGCTGGATGCGTTCCTTGAGAGGATCAGGGAGAAATTTTAGCGTTGCGGTTGTCCGGGGCCGGGCGTATTATTGAAAGGAAAATGAAAGATAAGCGCGTAGAAAGACTTATAAAACTTGAGGAAAAACGACAGCGCGATTCGCTTGATTTAATCGCCTCCGAGAATCTTGCATCCCACGATGTAATAGAGGCAATAGGCTCAACGTTTACCAATAAATATTCAGAGGGATACCCGGGCAAGCGCTACTATCCCGGTAATGAGTACTGCGACGATGTAGAGCTTTTGGCTCAGGAGAGGGCCTTGAAGCTTTTTGGGCTGAGCCCTAATAAATGGGCGGTTAACGTACAGCCGTACTCAGGTTCACCGGGAAACGTCGCCGTTTACCTCGCTCTTACCGAGCCCGGAGATACGATTATGGGCATGAAGTTGGCGTCCGGAGGACACCTTACACACGGACATAAGGTATCTGCTACGGGGAGATTCTGGAGAAGCGTACAGTATGGAGTCGAACCCGAGACTGGGTTAATCGACTATGACAAGGTGCTTAAACTTGCAAAGAAAGAAAGGCCAAAAGTTATTGTTTCCGGATTTACTGCATATCCAAGGAGGTTCAATTTCAAGAAATTCGGAGAAATTGCGAAGAAAGTAGGAGCATATCATCTGGCAGATATGTCTCATATCGCCGGGCTTGTTGCCGGGGGCGCGCACCCATCGCCATTTCCGCACTCAGATGCAGTTATGACGACCACACACAAGTCGCTAAGGGGGCCAAGAGGAGCGGTAATTTTCTCAAGAAAAGAGATTTCCGGAAAGATAGACAAAGCTGTTTTTCCGGGATTGCAGGGTGGTCCGCACGACAACGTTACCGCCGCGAAGGCAGTGGCATTTTTCGAAGCGTCAAAACCGGCATTCAGGGCTTACGCAAAGCAAATTGTTAGGAATGCAAAAGTGCTTGCAGACGAGCTAAAGAAACTCGGCTTCAAGCTCATAAGCGGGGGCACGGATACACATCTTATACTTGTTGATATGAGATGTTTTGGGATTGACGGCTCTATCGCGGAAGAGCGTCTTGAGAAAGTGAACATAATAGCGAACCGGAATTCAGTTCCCGGAGACACATCTCCATTTAAACCGTCAGGTATTCGTTTAGGGACACCGTCTCTTACAACAAGAGGAATGAAAGAAAAGGAGATGGTGTTAGTCGCAAACCTTATTTACGACGCGGTTCACGGTAAAAAGGGAACAAGGGCGAAGGTGGTTGCCCTCTGCAAAAAATTCCCGGCCAAGGATTTCCTATAAACAGCTCTTCTCACAATCCCGTTTATATAGCAAGATGGGTGTATGAACCCCCACACCTAGTGAGGATATATCACAATGGGTAAGATGGAGGTTCAAGTAAAAAGGAGTTTTATACAAGAAAGGTTCAGAAATATAAACGAGGAATCGCTGGTACAGCGCAATCCTCTCTAGGTGTAGGGATGAAAATAGACGGGGTAAAGACTGCGGACGACATTATACTTCGGTTGGGGAAAATCGGCACTCCGGATAAGATACTGGCAGTTGTTCTCATAGGAGACGATCCACGCTCAATAAGCTTTATAAAACAGAAAGAAAAAGCGGCTAATAAGCTTGGGATTGACTTCCGTGTATACAAATTCAGCGATAGTTTAGGTAACGATGGGTTGAGGAAAGAGATTGGAAGAATAGCGAGACAGGGAAAAGTCGGCGGAATAATCGTGCAAATCCCTATACACGATAGCTTGAACGAGCAGTATATCCTTAATGCTATCCCGAGGGAAAAAGATATAGATGTCTTGGGCGAAAGGGCCCTTGGCGCGTTTTATAACAACAGGAACACAGTTTTACCGCCGTCAGTTGAAACTGTTAGGGAGATTCTTAAGGCTACAAAAACTGATATTGAGAACTTAAGCGTTGCAGTTGTCGGAATGGGAAGGCTTGTCGGGAGGCCAATCAGCGTGTGGATGATGGGAAGGTGTAAGAATCTGTATCTTCTTAACAAAGACAGCGATAAGAAAATCTTATCCAAAGCCGACATTGTAATATCCGGGGTCGGAAAAGCGGGCATCCTTGAAGAGGAGATGTTTAAAGACGGCGCGGGGGTGATAGATTTCGGATATTACTACTTTTCCGACGGAAAAGTTTCTGGTGATATTAATGTTGGGGATTCATCAAGGTTGGCGTTTTATACTCCGACACCGGGAGGCACCGGACCAATATTGGTTGCTAAGTTGCTGGAGAATTTTTATAGCTTATGCCAAAGAAAGTAATCATTACCGCGATTTCTGTAGCTGTTATAGTGGGACTGGTTATCACCGCAGTTAATCTGAATAAACAAAGAATTTCTGTTTTTGGGCGGGATGGGACAGATGATAAGAATGCGGATATATCAGTACTTGTCCTCGGTCGCGTTGCAGAAGGGCAAGGCGGAAAATGGCACCTTGCGCCGAAGCTTGTAGATGCGGTTGTCTTGGTGTACTACCGCCATGAATCGGAGACCATAAACCTAATTTCACTTCCGAGAGATCTTTACGGAACTGTCGGTGACTCAAGGTTTAAGATAAACGAGATATACTCCAGAGGAAAAGTGGAGGATTTTCTAAAAGAGGTACCGTCAATAACGGGGATAGAAACGGATAAGTTCCTAATACTTGACGCGGGTATCATAGAAAAGGCGGTTGACGAGCTTGGTGGCGTTGATGTTGAGATAACCTCCCCCGTTACCGATCCCGTGAGCGGTTATCGACTTGAGGAGGGGGTGCATCATCTAAGCGGGGAGGATATAGTGTGGCTGATACGAAACCGCTATTCTCCGGAAGGAGATTTCTTCAGAGAGAAGAATCAACAAGTTGTTATAGAAGGCATATTCAGGCAATACAATTCGTTATCTCCGGCAAAAAAGACGAGATTTTTGTTCGATGTAGTTCCGGAGATTAAAAAAGCAGAATCAAATTTCAGCCTTGGCGAGTTAATTCCTCGCCTCGGAGATCTAAGAGATGTACGGTTCAACGGTATAGTTTTGGATTTCTCAACGGGCCTCCTCAAGAGTTCGTATATCCCGGTTGGCCTACCAGTGGTCTCTACCGCGAGTACGTCAAGCTCCACTTCAATTTCCGCGACAGGCACAGCGCAACAGTCCGCGTACGTGCTAATCCCCACAGATGGCACCGATAACTATACCTCTATAAGGCAATTCATAGTGGAACGGATTAAGTAAAATCGGCGTTATTTTCTAGAAGCATCAGCCTCTTTTACGGCTGCCAAGACGTCTTTTTTTAATTGATTGAGGAGCTTACTTTCCTCTTGAAGCCTTTTTCTGGAATTGTCGATTCCAACACCAAGTTTCTCCTTACCAAAACTGTATGTGGAACCGCTACGGGTTACAATACCGTTTTCGAGCCCCATATTAAGGACGTCCCCTTCGTAGGAAATACCTTCGCCGTATATAATGTCGAGTTCAGTTGTTCTGAAAGGGGGCGCAATTTTATTTTTAGCTATTTTAACCCTGACACGATGGCCAACGACTCTGTCACCTTTCTTCACCTGCGCGATGCGGCGAATATCTATCCGTACTGATGAATAGAATTTTAGCGCTCTCCCGCCGGGCGTTGTCTCCGGGTTACCGAACATAATGCCTATTTTCTCCCTCAATTGGTTTATAAAAATAATTGTTGTTCCACTCTTCGCGGATATTGCAGTTAGCTTTCTTAGGGCCTTGGACATTATTCTTGCCTGAAGGCCTATAAACTGATCACCCATTTCTCCCTCGATTTCTGCCTGTGGAGTTAGTGCGGCGACGGAGTCGACCACTATAACCTTCATTATTCCGGAGCGAATCAGGCTTTCTAAAATATTAAGCGCCTCCTCTCCACTGCCGGGCTGAGATATCAGAAGTTCTCTTGTCTTTACCCCAATACGCTTTGCGTATTCCGGATCCAGTGCGTGCTCTGCGTCTATAAATGCAACCTTTCCTCCGCTCTTTTGTGCTTCTGCAACTGTGGTCAGCGCAAGAGTAGTTTTTCCTGAGCCCTCCGGGCCGTAAATTTCTACAATGCGTCCCTCCGGAAGCCCGCCTCCGCCGAGAGCTATATCTAAGGATAGGGAGCCGGTAGAAATGGTTTTGACCCTTATGCTCGTTTTTTCTCCGAGACGCATAATGGCCTCGTCCCCGTGCTTTGCCCGCAGAGCATCAAGCAGGCTGTCCAGATCATTGACCTCCGCTTCTTTTTTCACCTTTTTAACTTCTTTTTTCTTTATATACGCCATTTTAGGTGAATTGGCCGTTAATACACTCACTGAACGAACAATTATTCTTGAGTGGCATAAAAGACCTGATGTATTACTTTATTTTCGCGACCCAAGTATCTTTTAATTCTAAACTCAAGGGTGTTGAGTCCTGGCTCTAATTGTACCTCTTTTTCGAATTCTCCGCTTTGGCTTGGATATATGACTTCTCCGTTTAATGTGAGCCGGTCCCCGGGCGATACCGCGCCACTGACGATTATTTTCTCTTCGGTTGTAGAATCCGGGAGAGACAGGTCGATTGTTGGCCTGCCGAGTATATCGTTAAATCTGAACCCAGCGAAGCTCATTACTATAATCAGAGCGAAAATCGCTATCAGCCTGCTGGCTCGTATCTTTTTTAGGGCGAATCGATTTGAGGGCAACTTGTCTCTCTCCCCGGATACAGCTAGGTCGGCGGAGCGGCGGTAACTTTGCCATAGAGTATGAGGGTCTATCTCGAGAACTTCGGCAATTTTGAAGAGATACCCCCTTACATACGGCTTTGCGGGGAGTTGGTCAAATTCCCCTTTGGATAGCGACGCAATGAACCTCTTCGGGATGTCGGTAAGGTCTGCAAGCTTGTCATGCGTAAGGCCGCGTTCTTCCAACAGCTCTTTAAGAATTTTTGTTATAGGCTTTTGCTCTTCTTCCATGGGATATAAATATTACTCCTTGTCATACTCGCGCTCGTCATCATCCGATATAAAAACCGCTCTCGGCTTTGCTCCCTCTCCGGGACCGACAATACCGTGTTCCTCCATCATATCTATAAGACGGGCCGCGCGTGCATATCCGATTCTAAGCCGCCTCTGGAGCAACGATGCGGAAGCCTTCTTTGCTTCGCGTACAACGTCTATAGCTTCATCATATAGTTCGTCGTCGGCATCGCCGTCAACAAAGTCCTGAAACCGACCCTCTTTTAGATTCTCAGTGATATCCTCATCAAGATTTGTGTCCGGAAGTTCGGGGTTATTCTTCTTTATAAATCGGGCTACATCATTTACTTCATCATCGGTTATATAGGAGCCCTGAATGCGCCTCGGCTTCGAGAAATCAGAGGAAATAAATAGCATATCCCCGCCGCCAAGAAGTTTCTCCGCACCAGCGCTGTCGAGAATCGTGCGGGAATCAACCTGGCTTGCAACCTGTAGGGCGACACGGGAAGTAATATTGGCCTTTATAAGCCCGGTTATAACCTCGACGGATGGGCGCTGCGTGGATACCACAAGGTGAATTCCTGTAGCGCGCGCCATTTGCGCCAGTCTTACTACGGAAGTTTCAACCTCGCGCCCGAAAGCAGTCATAAGATCGGCTAGTTCATCAATAATTATAATGATGTAGGGCATAAAGTTTTCGTTTCTACCCTTGTTATAGCTGAGAATATCTCTTTTGCCGGCACCAAGAAGAATCTCGTAGCGTTTCTCCATTTCATGGATTGCAAAACGGAGCGTTCCAACAGCCCTTTTACCGTCTGTTATAACGGGGGTAACGAGATGTGGGATTCCCTCATAGACGGATAACTCAACCCTTTTTGGGTCTATCATTATAAACCGCAATGTCTCCGGAGAATTCTTAAAAAGGAGGGAGATTATGAATGAGTGAATCGTTACAGACTTACCGCTTCCGGTTGCTCCGGCTATCAGAAGGTGCGGCATTGAACCAAGGCTCACGAAGAGGGGTTCTCCGGCGACATCACGGCCCAAGGGAAAGCTCAAATTGTTCGTCTTCTTGAAGTCCGGGTAGTTAAGAAGCGAGCCGAGCCGCACTATGCTGCCCGTTTTGTTCGGGACTTCTATCCCGACAAGAGACTTCCCGGGTATCGGAGCCTCAATTCTAATTGGGTGAGCAGCAAGAGCAAGGCTTAGGTCCTGGTTTAGTGCGAGTATTCTACTTAATTTAACGCCCTCGGCGGGCTTTAGTGCATAGCGTGTTACTTTTGGGCCAATTGTTATTTCTCCCATCTCTACGGGAATACCGAAACTTTCCAAGGTTCTTTTTATTATGTTCGCGTTCGCCCTGAGGTCCCCGACCGTTGGCTTTTCAACAAGGGACTTAAGTAAAGACAAGGGAGGAAATACATAGTTTTTACTTCTGTAAACTAACCCCTTATCAGGCGCAAGGGACGGCAATAAATCGTCTTCGGGACTCTTTTCCTTCCCTGATTTCTTCCCGTCGGCCGTTTCCTCTGGTGAACTCTCCGGTTCAGGCTCTACTACCGGCGCCTCTGGCATGATTATTTTAGGCTCCGGCGCCTTTTTCTCCCCGCGTTTTATCTTAGGGAAAATAGCGTTAATTCTTAATGGGATATTGAGTGCGACTATCACCGCGGCTACAAGAATTGTAAAGTTGACCACCAATGAGGCCGCGTAGCCGAACAACAACTCAAGATTTCCCAACAGGTTTCCTATAATGCCGGCGCCCCCGGGATGAATCACGTCTATTATTCCGAGCCCAGATGCTATGAAAAAACCGGCCCCGATTAGGGCGGGAGTCGTAACGGCTCGTTTGGCGTTTGTAAGAATATTCAAGCCGATAATCGTTAGAACGGCTGGTATGAGATAGTATCCCCATCCCAGAAACTTCTCCAAGATTCTGAACATTGCATGCCCGGCAGGGCCGGCGCTGTCGAAACCGGACAGAACAAGTATCACCGCAAACCCTATAGCTGCCACGGCTATGACGCTATTTTTGGTATCAGCGTGAAGTGTACGTTGCTTCTGGGATTTTCTCTTTGTTCGTCTTCCGGATTTTGCCATTTATAAAACAGTATCTTCCTCTATATTTAACACTAAAAGACTTTGCCAGTAAATCCTGATTTATTGGGCGTACGGGCAACAATCAATTACAATTAACCAAATGGGAAACATTTTCCGCGCCTATGACGTAAGAGGCATATACCCCGAAGAGATAAACGCAGACATTGTGGAGAAAATTGTAGCCGCTGCCCTTAGGGATTTTATCGGTGCTGGGCGTATAGCTGTTGGACATGATACCAGAATCGGGTCGAGTGAACTTTACGAAAAAGCCATTGAGGCGGCGGAGAGCCGTGGTCGGGAAGTAATTAAGCTCGGGCTGATTACAACACCGATGTTAACTTTTGTGGTTAATGAAGAAAATGCAGCTGGCGGTTTTATGATTACGGCCTCGCATAATCCGAGGGAGTACAACGGAATTAAGATAGTCGGGAGAATGGGCATGCCCGTGAGCGGTGTGGATATCCGCAAGTCAATAGAAAGACAATGACAGACTATATTAAGGGATACGCGGATTTCCTTGCAGGTCATATTAGTCTTAAGACGCAGGTTAGTGTTGTATTCGACTGCTCCAACGGTACGACAGCTCCGGTACTTAAAGAAATAGTTGGTGAAAACAATTTTATTAAACACCGTATTATAAACGGCAGACCGGATGGTTCATTCCCCGGACATGGGCCAAATCCGATGGAAGACGGAGTAATAGAGCAGCTCAGGGGGGAGGTTATGAGAAATAGGGCCGATGTTGGAGTTATTTTTGACGGCGATGGCGACAGAGTTCTTTTTGTCGATGACGATGGGGAGGTATTCGACACTAGGGACGTTGTTTTTCTGCTCTCACGGCACTTCAAGGGTAAATATGTAGTAAATGCCTCCATTGGGAAAAGAACACTTGGCTGGCTTCTTCCCAATTTGGAAATAGTGGAGTCGAGAACGGGGCATTATTTTATGATGGATACAATGAAAAAAGAGAACGCGGTTCTCGGTGCCGAGCATTCCGGTCATTACTATTTCAGGGAATTTTATTTTTCGGAGTCCGGCATTTTGACGGCAATCTTCGTGATAAATGAGGTCGGTGAGCTTAAAAAAAGGGGGATAAAACTCTCCGAGTGGCGGAAGTCGATCCCGGAATATTATTCGACCGGGGAGATTAGTCTGAGCATTGCGGGCGCAGACGGTGCAATTGAAAGGGTAGAGGACAAATTCAGCGCTGATAACGTCGACTTCGAGAGAACAGACGGCCTTACCGTGGACGGCAGGGATTTTTGGTTTAATATTCGTGCATCTAATACGGAGCCGCTTTTGAGGGTAAATATATCATCCAGAGACAAGGAGGTGCTTGAAGAAAAAAGGGAGGAATTGTTGAAGCTGTTGCAGTAATTGCGCAGTCGTGGTAACTCTGTATGATAGAAATCATATGAGCGAAATGCTTTTCAAAAATGCGCTCGGAACCGACTACAACCCGGAGGATATTGCGGGTGCTATTATAGAATTTATGAAAGCTGATGGTGAAAGATCGTACACAGTAACGATAGGGACAGACTCGGAGCTTTATGGTAAAACAAATGCGGATTTTGTTACCGCGATAGTGGTACACCGCGTTGGAAATGGGGCCCGGTATTTCTGGCGCAGGCTGAAGATAAGGGACCTTCATACGATGAGAGACAGGATATTGCAGGAAGTTATGATATCTTTGGAGACGGCAAAGATAGTTTTAGCCCGCCTGAGGGGGTTGGGCGCTCCGGAGTTCAAGTTTGAGATACACATTGATGTCGGTGAGAACGGGGAATCGAGGAAAATGATCCAGGAGCTTGTAGGCATAATTCGTGCAAATGACTTTGAGGCAAAAACAAAGCCGGAAAGCTATGCGGCTTCTTCTGTCGCCGACCGCCACGTATAGGCTATGAAGCGTATTTATCTTGATTATGCAGCCGCAACACCGGTTGCGGACGAGGTTTTAGAATCCATGGAGCCGTATCTCTCGGACAAGTTTGGTAATGCGGGCGCTCTGCACTCTTTCGGACAAGAAGCAAGCTCCGCTATTGATAATTCGCGAGAAGTTATAGCCGACGAGTTGGGCGCCAAGTTTAAGGAGGTAATTTTCACCGGGTCCGCAACGGAGGCAAACAATCTCCTGATTCGGGGAGTTGTAAACAGCTCCGGGATTAAAAAGCCCAGAATTATAATCTCTGGAATTGAGCACGAATCCGTCTTCGAGGTAGCCGAGGAAATCAAATCGATTGGCATAGATGTTATAGTTATTCCCGTCTCAAGCGGTGGAATTATCGACGTTAAGAGGCTACAGGAATCCCTGTCGGAGAATACCATCTGCGTTTCCGTTATATATGCGTCCAATGTTATCGGGGTGGTTCAGCCAATTGGTGAGATTGGCGAAATTATAAAGAATTTCAGGGGAAAGAACGGGAGCATATATCCGCTATTTCACACGGATGCAGCTCAGGCGTTCCAATTTTTCAGACTGAAAGTTGCGGATCTTGGAGTTGATTCCTTAACTCTGTCCGGGCAAAAGATATATGGGCCAAAAGGCGTAGGTGCGCTATTTCTCAGCGAAGGCTGGCGGGGTAGGATTTCGCCGCTTATAAGGGGTGGTAGCCAAGAATTTGGTCTAAGGGCTGGTACCTCAAACACCCCCGCAATAGTCGGGTTCGCAAAAGCCGTGGAATACATTTCAGGAGAGAGAGAAAGCGAGGCGGAGCGCATAGGAAAACTTAGAGATTATTTATGGCAGAGGCTAAGGGGATCATTTCAGGGCGTGGAACTAAATGGCTCCGAGACTAAGCGTCTTCCAAACAACCTGAATATATATTTTCCCAGAGTGGACAGCCAGGAGGCTCTGGTTAAGCTGGACAAATGCGGGATTGCTGTTTCTATCGGCTCTGCGTGTTCGGCGAGGGCGAGGAGACCGTCGCGCGTCGTCTCCGCTCTCGGTCTGGGGGCCGGCAGGGCAGAGAGTAGTATACGGATCACGCTCGGCAGGCCGACGACGATGGAGGAAATTGAGGACTCAGCCGATAGAATAAATAAGTGTCTCAATAAATGATTTTTATTGACTTTGATTTTTCCGGGCATTATCTTGTAGATACAGATGAGTCCCCACGCCTAAGTAATCGGGTGGCGGGATGAAAGGTTGTAGAATTATTTAGGTGTGAGAATGAATCCATTTAACCGTTTTACGATTAAAGCGCAAGAAGCGCTCCAAAGAGCGCAGGATTTGGCAGTGGCGGAGAGCCACGGCGAGTTCAAGGCGCTGCATTTATTATCCTCTCTTTTTGCCGATTCTGATTCACTTGTGCGTCCAATATTGACGCAATCCGGAATAAATTTGGATGCCCTTAGCGATGCAATAGCGGAAGAGTTAAAAAAGCTTCCAAAAATTTTTTCAACTACGTCAGTTAACCAACTCTACCTCTCACAGGAGGTTATGAAGATAATAGACCAAGCGGCTAAGGCAGCGATGGCAAATAAGGACGATTTCATCTCATGTGAG
>CAZLBZ010000005.1:0-12956 GCA_964558045.1 uncultured Candidatus Saccharibacteria bacterium | reverse complement strand
CTCGGCTGCCGGAGCCTTGAAGGACTTCGGAGTTGTAGCGTTCCGGTGGGTTGCCAAGGTCATTGGACTGGAGCTGCTCGTTGGAATCTACTTTACGTTCGTGCCAGTTGCGAACGCCAGAGAGTGGATTCTGCCGCTTGCGCTGCTGATGACCACTACGGTCTCCCTGTTCCTCGGAAAAGTGAATCAGCTTGCTGCAATTCCAATCATTCTCCTTCTAGGTCTCACTGGCGTGTTCTTCGCTGGTGGCATGGACGAGGCGGCAGAGTGGGTAAATGCGCAAGTCGATCCTGCCTCTGAGGCGACGAGCACTGATGTCCCCTCCGGGTGCGAGAGTAGCGGAGATTCTATCCGCTGCATCGTAACCCTCAAGGGAGAAGACGCCCTCTCGGATGTGGTCGTCAACATGGACGACCTACCTCCCCACACCACGTGCAAGTTTGAGGCCCCGGTAGGGACGAGGGTGCACCTCGACAACGGGGTGTCCAAGCCCCTCACTGGGGACACAAACTTTGGGACCTTTGGGGGGGAGGTTCGACTCACTGGTCCGAAAGGAGAGGAGGCTGGACTCCGCTGTCCGATTTGATAGACAAAGGCTTTGTGTGTGCCTACAAACACGCAAGACCCCTGGGTTACCCCAGGGGTCTTCTAGTTTCTCACTCAATTTTCTACTAATCCACCGATGCTATAGTCTGCCGGTCCCAAGAATGCTACTGATAATATTCGTCAAACCGCCTGCAATCAGCGCCACAACAATAGCTATTATGGCGTAGATTAGCGCATTCTTTGCATTACCAACTTTCTCCTGGCTTCCGGCGGCTGTCAGATACAGAAATGCAGCCCAAATCAGGAATACAACCGCAAGAGCAAGAAATACGGCAAAAAACCATCCCGCTACACTATCTATAATGGTAACTATCTTTGTCGGTGAATCTATATCATCCGGTGGAGTAACCTGCGCAAGCGCCGCTATTGGCATAAGCGAGGTTGCCATTATTCCTATCTTTAATGCTAATTTTCTCATTTATTATTCTGTTTCCCTAAAAGATACGACCTTTTTGGTTTTTATATAGATTATCATACCTACATCCTCTTTTCCACTACAACTATCCCCCTATTATACTCCTTATTATGCTTGTCACACCTCCGGCAACAAGTAATACAACAATTCCTATAACGGCCCATAGTATCGTTTTCTTTCCTTTCTCCACCCGCTCCGGCCTGCCGGCCGATGTCAGAAGTTGGAACGCTCCGTAAAGTACGATAATTGTCGCAAGAGATATGGAAACAGTGAAGAGAAAGCTCCCAACACCACCGAGTATCCCCTCTATTGTGTCATACTTGAGGGGGTTTTTTATTGAGACGCTTCCACCTTCGACTTCGTCCCCGGGGCTTGTGATTTCGTCCCCGGGACTTGTGATCTCATCTCCATCAGAAACACATGGTGCTATGGTTTCGTCCAGGTTGCACTCACTTTTACTTAACGACGTACAGTCTATAGGGGGCTGATAGCCGGGATCGCATCCTATAATGGTGTGGCTGCTCGGAACACAAATTCCTAGCGGATCATGCCATTCGCATCCATAGACCCCCTGCGCATTAGCGTTACTCGGCAAATTAAAAACCAGTATTAATACTACTAAAACGGTATATATAACTGCTTTTTTCATATTCTTATAATATCATATCAACGGATTTAAACTTAGCCGCAATCGAAACTACCGAACTGCCACCAATTGCCGCTGCAGTTGGTAAAGAAAGTTATAAGGATATTTACCGCGGCCCACGCCACGAGAATTATTACAAGTCCCACAATCGCAGCCGTTATTGTTTTTTTACCACTTGCTATCCTATCCACAGAACCGCCGGATGTGAGAAGAGTAAAGCCGCCCCATAACACGAATATCACCGTAATCGCCATCCCTATACTTATCATAAGGTTGAAAACGTT
Source organism: uncultured Candidatus Saccharibacteria bacterium (assembly GCA_964558045.1). Classification (GTDB taxonomy): domain Bacteria; phylum Patescibacteriota; class Minisyncoccia; order UBA6257; family Colwellbacteraceae; genus CAZLBZ01. Next base: position 11,005 of record CAZLBZ010000005.1, on the reverse strand, counting down.
CGCGGCGAGCTCTTGAAGCTCCGCCTCTCCGCACTCTGTCGGTTTACAATCTGGGACTATGGGTCCGAAAAATCCTTTCTCCTCTGCGTGCGCCGTGGCAGTAATCATAACCATGGCGGAAAGCACAAGCACGCCGATTAAAATGGGCATTACAATACGGAGATTTGTATTCATTGCAGTCATTTTTTTCTCATTAGAGTCGTTATCTCACTCTCCGCCTGACGTATGGCGTCCCTCGAATCAAGCTCTCCGGACAATACTGCTCCTATCATACCATCAAAGCTATCTTTTATAGCAGCCTCATCTATTTTTAACCAGCTCTTTGCGGTCAGCGCCTGCCTTGAAAAAACTCCTATCTCAGGGTTATTTATATAGTCGTTTATAAGGAATCTAAGTGCAGGCGGCCTTCCGGTTTCTGACACATATCTTGTCGCGTTGCTTCTGTCGGTTGTCGCGAACACGACAAAATCCCACGCTATGTCCTTGTTGTCAGACCCCGCAGACACTGACAGTCCATAGTATCTTGCAACGTTTACGGGGTTATCCTTGCTTATCTGCGGAACAGGCCTTGCGTCAAAATCAAGAAACGGGTTTTTCTCCTCGATTTTTTCTATATCGCCCTGGTATGCGAATATCATTGCGGATGTTTCGTTGGAGAAAGAATCTATTGTTGAGCCAAGAGTTCCGTCCCATGTGTATAGAGGGTTTTGGGGATTTGCAAATTGAGCATAGAACTCAAGGGCTCTCTCGCCGTTTTTGTTTGCTATGTCAGCCCTATCAAATCTGCTGTTTACCATCGGTACGCCGCTCTGCAACATAAGAAGACTGAGAATATCGTACGAATTCAGCACAGTTTCCGATGTTCCGCCAATTGCCGCCGCAGCAAGTGTTATTCTTCCGTTCTCTATTTCTCTTAATTTCGGCACCGCTGCCTCAAACTCCTCCCAGGTTTCCGGTGGGAAAACAATCCCCCTCCTGTCCAATATGTCGCGGTTGTAAAATAGTGCAAGTGTATCTATGAAAAGCGGCATTGAGTAGACCTTCTCATTCAATATGAAATCTTGTTCTGCTACCTGTGGGAATAGGGCGCTAAATGTCTCCATAGATATCTTATCTTCCGGCGCCGGAATTATCTTATTCTTATGCTCCCCGAGCCAAGAGCTCTTAAACATAAAAATGTCCGGCCCGTTGCCTGCGGCTAGCGCGTTTATGAGCTCGTCCTCATAATTATCCTCATCTATCTGTTTATATGTCGGCCTCGCGCTCGGATATATCTCCCTAAAACCATTTATAGTTCCGCGCCAAATATCCTCATCGTCAACACCCCAGATAACAAGCTCAACCTGTTCGCCCCCTCTATCTCTCCTGCCGGGGATTATGCCAACAAGAAGCAGGATGAATATAAGTACAACCGCTCCAGAAACCGAGATAAATATCAGTTGTTGTTTCGTAAACCGCTCCGTGATTTTTGCAATTCCTATAGACATACGGACCCTATTATCTCATCGCCGGGCTTAAGCTTCATAATTCGGACCCCTTGCGCTGCGCGACCGGTCTTTCTGACACTTTTTATGCCAGTTTTCAGGATTTGCCCCTTTGCAGATATTGCAAGAAGCTCCGTTTCGTCAATTATAACATGGGATGAGACGAGCGATCCGGTTTTATCCGTAACCTTGGCAGTCAAAATCCCCGTACCACCCCTGCGCTGCACCTTATAGCTTTTAAGCGGTGTCTGCTTTGCATAGCCGTTGGCCATTACCACGAGGAGTTTCGCGTCCCTCTTTGGATCTATAACGTCGAAGGAACTGAGCGCGTCTTCGCCCCTCAGAGATATTCCCTTAACCCCCGATGTCGCTCTCCCCATGGGCCTTACATCTGAATTCTTAAACCTGATTGCGCGGCCGGACGAAGTGCTAAGTATTATCTCACTTTTATCATCGGCGAGTTTTACCCACCTCAGGGAATCTCCCCTTGAAAGCTTGATTGCTATTATCCCGCTCCTGCGAACATTATCGAACTTCTCAAGCTCCGTTTTCTTTATCACACCTCTTGATGTCGCCATTACCACATACATTCCGCTCTTCTTTTTATCTCCGCTATACGAAACTATTGCGCTTATCTTCTCGTTATTGGGTATCTCAAGGAAATTGTGTATCGCCTTGCCCTTACCGGTTCTCTTCCCGGCCGGTATCTCATATACCTTTGTCTGAAACACGCGTCCTTTATCAGTAAAGAAAAGAATGTCGTCGTGTGTGTTTGCCCCGAGGAAGTGCGCAAGAACATCCTCCTCTCTAACGTCGCCCCCTTTAAGCCCCTTGCCTCCCCTGCGCTGTCTGCGAAATGTTGCAGGCGGTATACGCTTTATATAACCGTCACCGGACATTGTTATCACGATATCCTCTTTGGCAATCATATCCTCTGCTCCAATTTCCTTGAGTTTACCGGAGTGTACCCTTGTCCTTCTATCATCCCCGAATTTCTCTTTTAATTCCGTGAGTTCGTCTTTTACAACGCCGAGTATTTTTTTCGGACTTCCGAGCAGTACCGTAAGTTTCTTTATTAATTCCTTTTTCTCTTTTAGTTCGTCTTCTATCTTCTTCCTTTCAAGCGCCGCCAGCGTCTGGAGCCGCATTTCAAGTATTGCATCTGCTTGTCGCGCGGTTAGCTTAAATTGTTTTATCAAATTCTTTTGAGCATCAGCTCTGTCTTTCGATTTTTTGATAGTAGCTATTACTTTATCTATGTTATCAAGCGCCTTTGATAAGCCCTCAAGGATATGGGCCCTTTCTTTTGCTCGCGCAAGCTCGAACTTGGTCCTGCGCGTGACAACGTCTTTCCTGTGTTCCACAAATCCCGCAAGTACATTGTGAATCGACATCGTCTCCGGCTGCAGGCCCTCTGCGAGAGCGACCATATTAAGGTGAAAGTCTTTCTGCAGGTCGGTGTACTGCCATAGTCTGTTTAGAACTTTTTGCGGTATGGCATCCGTCTTCAAATCTATAACTATCCTGAGCCCCTCTCTATCAGACTCGTCCCTAATGTCACGAATACCGTCTACACGCTTATCACGATGCAGCTCCGCAATTTTTACTACCAAGTCGGCTTTGTTCACCTGATAAGGTATCTCTGTAATTACTATCTTCCTGTCCTCCACTTCCGCGGTACCGCGCGCCGTGATCCCGCCCCTACCAGATACATATGCCTCAATAATGCCCTTTGCATCGTAAATAACTCCACCGGTTGGGAAATCCGGACCCTTTATAAACTGCATAAGGTCCTCTGATGTTGAGTTAGGATTATCTATAAGGTGCGCTGTGGCGTCCACAACTTCTCCAAGATTGTGTGGAGGGATTTTCGTAGCCATACCAACCGCTATACCGTCCGACCCGTTTATAAGGAGGTTTGGCAGCTTTGCCGGTAAGACCGATGGCTCTTTCTTTGTATCATCGTAGTTTGGAATAAAATCAACGGTTTCCTTATCGATATCTATTAGGAGTTGGCTTGCGATTGCAGAAAGGCGGCTCTCCGTATATCTCATTGCCGCCGGTGGGTCACCATCCAGAGAACCAAAGTTACCCTGTCCCTCTATAAGGGGGTATCTGAGCGAGAAATCCTGCGCCATACGCGCAAGGGCATCATAAACTGCGGTGTCGCTGTGGGGATGGTATCCGCCGAGCACTGCCCCAACTACGTTTGCAGATTTTCTGAATTTCGCCTGATGCGTCAGGCCAGTTTCCCACATGGCCCAGAGAATCCTTCTATGAACCGGCTTTAGACCATCCCTAACGTCCGGCAGGGCGCGTCCGACTATGACCGACATTGCGTAGTCGAGATATGACTCACGCAGCTCCGTCGTTATTTCCCGTTTCGCTAACTTATCTTTAGCCATACGAGTTTATTGGCTGCGCCTTCTTTTAATATGTCTTTCTTCTTTACAACGAGCTTATCCATCGCTTTTACTTTTTGTCCCAACTCCACTGCGAGCAATTTAACCAACTTCTCGTCGGTCGGCACTATAACAATTGGTGTTATCTGTTTTATCAATGTTGTAATTTGCTTGGCTTTAAGTTTCTTTATATCAGCGGAGAAAAATAGAATGTCGATTTCCCCAAGTGCATCCAGCACATCATCTTCCAAGACTGTTTCTATACTCCCGAGAAAACCCAGCTTTATTCCATCAAGCTCTACTCCATATGCGGTTTTTATCTCACTTGGGCTAGACTCTTTGGCTATAGCAGCGCCCCGCACCCTTACTCCCCCTATCTCATATTCACCCGGCCCCTGTATGACATCCTGTGAGCCAAAAGAGTCAACGGGCATACGCGTCTTTGTCTCCAAAATTAAATTACCCTTCCTCCCCGGGGGCGTATCCACTAACACACTGAAATCCCCCACCTGACACTTAACCCCCGAGGTGGAGAGCATATTAATAACCATTACGTTTCTTATTATACCCGCGCACGGCTTGATTTTCAATCCGGGCTTACATATAATCACTACGCTTTATGAGACTAAAAACTCAGGCAAAAAACAGCCCCGAGCTTCAGATGCTGAAACTTGATCCTTCACTGATGCCGCTGTTAAAGGAGGGTGACCTTGTTGACGTTACGTTAATTGAGCACGGCAATAAAGCGGTGTTCTTTGATGTTCCAAAGATTGGAACCGGAACGATATACGGCTTGGAGCTGATAAACGCTAAATCCATCCTGAAAAAGCTCGAAATCGGTGATACGGTTACGGCAAAAGTGGTTATGCCGGAGAACGAGGATGGCTTTATAGAGCTTTCTTTGGCTGAGGCAGATAAGCAAAAAGCGTGGCAGGGGATAAAAGAGCTTAAAGAAAGGAATGATCCGTTTACAATAACTATTACAAGCGCAAATGCGGGTGGTCTTATTGCCGATATTTCCGGAGTTCAGGCCTTTCTTCCCGCTTCACAGCTTTCAAACGAACATTATCCAAAAGGTGCAGATAGGGGTCGGAGTAAAATACTCGAGGAACTTGAGAAGTTTGTCGGCACGGAGATGACCGTAAAGATTATCAGCGTAAATCCGCGCATAAATAAGCTAATACTCTCCGAGAGGGAGGTTGCCGCCGAGAATGTTAAAGAGCTTTTGGAAAAATATTCCGTTGGTGACGCAGTCAATGGCATTATATCCGGCGTTGCAAACTTCGGCGCGTTTATAAAGTTCGCCGACCACCCAGAAATCGAGGGCTTAATCCACATCTCTGAACTAAGCCATAATGTCATTGACCACCCCAAGGAAGTCGTTCAGGCGGGAGATATGATAAAGGCGCAAATTACCGAGATCAGGGAAGGGCGCGTGTCTTTATCACTAAAAGCCCTGCAGCCGAACCCATGGGATACCGTGAGTGAAAGATACTCCGAGAATACGATAGTAAGCGGTGTTATATATAAACTGAACCCGTTTGGAGCATTTGTTAAATTGGATGAAAATATAACAGGATTGATACATGTTTCCGAATTTGGTTCCGTAGAAGAATTAAAAGAAAGGCTTGAGCCCGGTGAAACCTACAAGTTCCGAATAGAATCAATAAATCGCGAAGAAAAGAGAATTATATTGAAGCTCTCTGACACAAGGGGGAAAGTGGTAAAAACTAAAGAGAAAAGTACTCAACAAATACATGCAGAAGATACAAAAGCCAACGGGGATACAGAAAAAGGGGAGACCCCAAAAAAAGAATAGCCTCTACCAGGGCATTATAAGGGGGGCTGTTATAATCCTATCCCTCACCCTTCTATTCTCTTTTATATATCAATCACAAGAAAGACCGCCAGAGATAAGCATCTCTGAACTTGCACAAAAGATAGAGGCCGGGGAGGTTTCAAGGGTTTCGGTAAGCGGGAACAGACTGGAAATTAAACTAAGGAATGAGGAGATTCTTGTATCTCAAAAGGAGAGTGAGGCCGGAATAACCCAAACACTATATAACTACGGTGTTTCCAGTGAGGCGCTCTCTGGAATATCGCTTGAGGTTAAGGACGAATCCGGCCTTGTATTTTGGATGAGGGCATTACTCCCCACGCTTCTTCCTCTTATTATAATCGGAGTGCTGTTCTGGATACTCCTAAAAAACGCACGCACGGGGGTAAATCAGGCATTCACCTTTGGTAGGGCCAATCTTCATCTCTTCTCAAATTTCAGAGAGAGGGTAACATTTTCCGATGTTGCGGGCCTTAAGGAGGCGAAGGGTGAGCTTAGGGAGATAGTGGATTTCCTAAAAGAGCCGAAGAAATATCAGGAGATGGGAGCGAAGATTCCGAAAGGAGTTTTACTCATGGGGCCGCCCGGAACCGGAAAAACCCTCTTGGCGCGCGCAGTAGCGGGCGAGGCAAAGGTGCCGTTTTTCCATATCTCCGCGTCTGAGTTTGTAGAGATGTTCGTTGGCGTTGGGGCATCAAGAACACGTGACGCATTTAGTACCGCAAAGAAGGCTGCTCCGTCGATTATCTTTATTGATGAGATAGACGCCGTTGGCAGAGAAAGAGGCGCCGGGCTCGGTGGGGGACACGACGAACGTGAACAGACGCTAAACCAGATTCTTGTAGAAATGGATGGGTTTGATCAAAACACACAGGTAATAGTTCTTGCCGCAACGAACAGGCCGGATGTTTTAGACTCCGCGCTTTTAAGACCAGGTAGGTTTGACAGAAGGGTCGTGCTTGATATGCCGGACATAAAGGAGCGTGAAGAAATATTAAAGCTTCACGCTAAGGGTAAAAAAATGGCAAAGAATATAGACTTCAACAGGGTCTCCTCGTGGACTCCAGGCTTTTCCGGCGCAGATCTCGCAAATCTCATAAACGAAGCTGCTATTCTGGCAGTCCAGCAGAACAAGAAAACCGTAAGTCAACAAAATATTCATGATTCTATTGAGAAGGTTCTTTTGGGACCCGCAAAAAGGAGTCGCTTGGTTTCGGACAAGGAACGCGAGATAACAGCGTATCACGAAGCTGGCCACGCGCTTGTGGCAGCCGGACTTAAGGATTCCGACCCGGTAAGTAAGGTTTCCATCGTATCCCATGGAAGGGCTGGGGGATACACATTAAATCTTCCCACAGAAGATAGAAACCTACAGACGAAGTCTCAGTTTCTAGCAGACCTCGCAATGATGATGGGCGGCTACGTCTCGGAGCAGATAATATTCAAAGATGTTACCACCGGGGCGTCCGATGACCTAAGGCGTGCATCACAACTCGCGAGGAAGCTTGTTACAAGGTATGGGATGAGTGAAAAATTGGGACCGATGACTTTCGGCAAACCTCAAGAGCTTATATTTTTAGGCAAGGAGATATCCACAGAGAAGGATTATTCAGAGGAGGTTGCGGCGAGAATTGACGCGGAGGTTGAGAAATTTATAAGAAATGCGTACAAAAAGGCGCGTAAGATCATAAGCTCGAATAGGCCGGCACTCAAGGCGGTAGCGAGCGCACTCATAAAAAGTGAGGTTTTGGAACAGGAAGAGATTTACAAGATAATAAAACCGTTTAGGTTGAAGCCTGTCAGGGCTTAGATTACAATGTTGCTAGCTTGGGCGCGTAGCTCAATGGCAGAGCACCAAGCTTATACCTTGGTGGTTCCAGGTTCGAGTCCTGGCGCGCCCACACTTCGGCAAGCTCAGCGCAGGTACCTCGACGAGCTCAGCGGTAGGCACCTCGGCAAATGAAATTGAACGAAGTTGAAGGGCGATTAGCTCAGCTGGCTAGAGCGCCTCGTTTACACCGAGGAGGCCGGGGGTTCGAGTCCCTCATCGCCCACCAGAACCTGACTCTCCGATTTTTGCCGCCCGCCCGTTATAGAGCAGCGGGCCTTTAATGCTAGCGCCCTCAGACAACCTCCCGCTAAGCCACCACCGCTTCGGGGGACAGGCGGGTTATTTATTTCTTAATGTAAATAAACAGAGTTTCAAAATCAGGAGTCTTGAAAGTTTTGGGATATGTTACAACTTTTTCTGTCGGCTGCCAATCTTGAAAATGAGATGTGTTCGTTATAACTACCGCACCTTGTTGTAATTCTTTCTGCAGTTCCTTTTCCAAAATCGGCATGAGGTCATACCACAAATATGTGTATACCACATCAGCATTGCGTAAATCGGTTTTGAAGATATCTTGTTTCTGAAAAAAGATTTTGCGTCTCAAAATCTTACTTTTCAATCTAGCAAAGAAAATCCGCACCGTGCTGTTATCTATAGCGTGAATTTCGAGGCGAGGCAAAATTTTTTTCATTCGCAACGACAGCGTACCGTGAGCACACCCCAAGTCGTAAAAAGTTTTTGCGCCCGGTTTATATTTTTGTATAGTGTTCGCTAATTCTCTTGTCGCTCGCCTGCTTATTGGAAGATCGTGTCCTTTAGCCAAAGACTCTATTGCAAGGACGAGAAATAAGAGTGACGCTATTAGGGAAAGACACAAGACGAGAAAAAGTAAAATATAGAACAGGATCATAGATAGTATTTGAAGAATAAATCAACAAGGGCATTTGCAACATTTTGGGGAGTACCGGATGACGGGAGGTGATGCATTTCAATACAAGGGACACTATTCAGCTCCAACGTTGCGCAGTGTTGGTTTTGCCAAGAACTTGAGATATCGGGAACAAGGAAATCTATCCCAACCAAACGAATGTCAAAAAATTTTGCAATATCCTTAAAAAGTCGAATATTGTCTGGGTGAACTGTCTCTGTAACCTCAACAAGATCGCCGCCTAATTTAAGAAATGGGTCTTTCTGCAAATATACAATCTCACCCTCCTTTAGGGCCATTCCCAAGTTGTAATTTTTTTCTACAAATAGTTTCATTGTTGTTTCGTCAACGACTATTTTATATAACGTAGAATCTTTTTGGTGTGGTTCGCTCCGTTTTTTGTCGCCATTTTTCTTTTGTACCAATTGTCGAATTGTCGAAAAGCCGTCGCCAACGACATTCGCGGGAACTTGTCTGACAACGGCGACAAAATCAAAATCAACAACTGTCGCTCTATAGACAGAAGAGTTTTCGACGAACCTTTCGACAATAAATGCTGGAGAGTAGATAATTGCTCTATCAATTCCTTTTTGCAACTTCTCTTTATCACTTATGTTTGTTGTAACATGTTGTGCCACAGAGCCGCTGCGCGGCTTTACAACCAGTGGAAAACCGAGCTCCTCGCTCCCAAATTTTAATGCTCGGTTTTTCTGCCAAAACCAAAAGGATTTCCCCTCGGCAACCGGAAAACCACCTTTCGAGAGATAATTTTTTGTCCTCTCTTTACAGTCAACAAATGAAACATCATATTTACTAACATGGTTAGCGACAGGCAAGCCCTCAAAACGAACTCTTCGACCGTTTATTTCAGCGCAAAAATGGTTGGTATATCCAAACGGTCCTTTCGCGGCTTTGAATTTTACGCCCCGTTTCCTTGCCTCATCAATAAAACAGGCCGAACGCATTTGAATCTCTGAGGACAAAAAATCTCCCCTCATTCTTATTAAACCAAGGGATAAAAAAGTCTTTTCAAGGAAGACATCAAAAAGGGATTCAAATCTTCTAGACAATTTCAACCGCGGTATCAATGTGTTCGTTATTTCATTAAGCCATGCTTGGATGTGATAAGCTTTTGGCAAGCCACAATCTTTACAATGTTTTTTGAACATAACTATTTAGTTAGCTTATGCGGTTTCGGTGAACGCCCACAGATTTAGCGATATTGCCTTGAGATAATTTTTTACTTGAGCATATCTCGTGGGGTCTTTACTGAATTTAATAACTTCGTTTTGCATAAACCCTTATCCGCTCTTGCAGATAGTTTAATCAACTCTTATATGATTGGTCTATAGAGCAACTATATTACAGTTTACGTTTCTATGTTTTAAGGAACTTTTAGCCCGCCTGTCCCCCGAAGCGAGGGTGGCTTAGCAGGAGGTTGCCCGAGGGCGATAAGCCATCCGAGCGTTAAGGTCCCGCCGCTCTATCACGGGCAGGCGGAGTGGGGGAGTTATTTGCTCTCCTAAAAATGTCGGAGTGGAGTTGTATAATTCCACGGTTAGAACTTATTTACTTAGACGGTTTTTGAAAGTAGAATGAGCATTGCCCAGCGGGCATTCATTTTTATTTATATGCCTGACAAGAACTCAAAAAAGACTCCGTATCACATAGCAATTATACCCGACGGCAATCGCCGGTGGGCAAGAAAGCGCGGACTAAAATCCTGGGAGGGGCACCTTAGGGGAATTGGTGCTTTCGCAAAAAACATAGCCTGGACGGCTTTTGATTCCGGTGCACGTTACCTGACAATATGGGGCGGCTCCTATGACAATTTAACAAAGAGGTCGAGGATTGAAATCCGAATGCTCAATGAAGCTTATAGGAGATTTGCTAAGGATATCCTTGAAGATGAAGAAATTCGAAACAGGGGAATTAGGGTTAGCTTCATAGGTGAGTGGAGGGATGTGCTTGAGGGGAGGACTATAGAAATCTTAGACAAGGCTGAGAGAGCAACTAGGGGAAATAAAAATAATTTTCTCACAATCCTTATCGCGTATAATGGGGACAGGGAAATGCTTGAGGCTATTAATAGGCTGATTAGAGGCGACCTCGGCGCAACGGCAAAATCAGTAATGGCATCTCTATGGACTGGTAATCTTCCCCCGGTTGACCTTGTTATAAGGACGGGTGGAGAATACAGATTAAGCGCGGGATTTATGATGTGGAATATACAATATGCAGAACTTTACTTTTCACCGAAAATGTGGCCTGATTTCAATAAAAGAGACTTACTGAAAGCTATACACACCTATTCGGCAAGAGAACGTAGATTTGGTAAATAGATATTACAGTACCAACAACTAATCAACACTTTATTGACAAGATTGGCAATAAAATTGCTGAATTTACTGCAAAATACACCTTTTTACTCAATTTGTACGAATTGTTTCACGTGAAACAATTCGTACAGACACTAGTTTTAATTGTTTCACGTGAAACAATTAAAACTAGATGCTGATAAGT
>CAZLBZ010000004.1:7574-13278 GCA_964558045.1 uncultured Candidatus Saccharibacteria bacterium | reverse complement strand
TCGAGAGAAAGCAATAAGTAAAACATGCTTATACCAAAGAAAGTAAAACACAGAAAATGGCAGAAGGGCAGATCAAGGAAACGCCTTGTCGAAACGCGTGGAGTTGATATATCATTCGGCAGCCACGGTGTTCAGGCGCTAGAGCCGGCGTGGTTGAACTCGCGTCAGATAGAGGCGGGAAGAAGGGCGATAACTCGATCATTGAAGAGAGAGGGAAAAGTCTGGATACGTGTATTTCCCGACAAGCCAGTTACAAAAACCGCAGCGGAAACCGGAATGGGTAAGGGTAAGGGTTCTGTTGACCATTATGTATTTCCGGTGCGACCCGGCAGAATTATCTTTGAAGTCGGAGGTGTTCCCGATGACCTTGCAAGGAATGCCCTAAGGTCCGCTGGCCATAAATTGCCATTCAAGACGAGAATTGTTACAAGGTAAAACGTTTATATGAAGAAGAGTGAGGTACAAAAATTGAAAGAGAAAAGTATGCAGGATTTGGCCGTTGAGCTTCGCGATGCAAAAGAGAAGATGAGAGCTCTTCGTTTTGAGTTGGCGGGCGGAAAAGTCAAAAATAGCGCCGCAGTCAGGGAGGTAAGAAGGAAAATAGCGCGTATAAACACTTTCATCAAAGAAAAAGGTACAACAAAGGAGTCCGTTGCAGTAAAACCTGAAAAATGAACAAAAAAAGGACACTAAAAGGAATAGTCGAGTCGGATAAGATGGAAAGAACTGTCGTTGTTGTCGTTGCGCGGCTTAAGAAACACCCGAAGTATCTTAAATATCACAAGGAATCAAAGAGGTTCAAGGCACACGACGAAAACAACGAATATCACACCGGAGATAAAGTAATCATTGAGGAAACAAGGCCGCTCTCAAAAGATAAGAGGTGGAGAGTGGTGGAAAAAATATGATTCAGGAACAGAGTATATTAAAGGTAGCAGATAATTCCGGAGCTAAGGTGGTCCGCTGTTTCAGGGTTCTCGGCGGAAGCCGCAAGCGATATGCAAAGATAGGCGACGTTGTTGTAGCATCCGTACAATCAGCAGAGCCCAGAAAGGCGGTAAAAAAGAAAGATATAGTGCGGGCGGTGGTGGTCAGGACAAGAGCGCCGATTCGGCGCAATGACGGGAGCTATGTTCGTTTCGGCGAGAATGCTGTCGTTATACTTGATGCAAAAAAACTGCCGCGCGCAACCCGTATATTTGGACCGGTCCCGCGGGAGCTAAAAGAGAAAGGATACGATAAAGTAATATCCCTTGCACAAGAGGTAGTATAGAAGACATGAATATTAAGAAAGGAGATAAGGTATTGATAATAAAGGGCAAGGACAAGGGTAAGTCCAATAAGGTTGTTAAGGCTATTCCGAAAGAATCTAAAATCGTCGTTGAGGGGCTGAATATGAGAAAGAAAACGGTAAGGCCGAAGAAGCAGGGAGAGAAAGGTCAGGTTGTTTCCGTGCCGTGGCCGATGAGAGCAGACAATGTGATGCTTGTATGCAGCTCGTGCAGTAAGCCGACGAGGGTCGGTCATCGTGAAGAAAAGGGCTCAAGGGTAAGATATTGTAAAAAATGCAAGAAAGCCGCTTAGAAAAAATTGTAGTCTCCACCGGATTAGGGAAGATGCGCCAGCGCCCCGGTTTTGAGGACAAGATTCTGCCTGAAATTACAAAAGAACTTTCCGTTATAACCGGGCAGAAACCTTCACAGAGAACGGCGAGAAGGTCCATTGCGGCATTCAAGTTGCGCCAGGGAGACGTTATAGGTCTTAAAGTTACACTTCGAGGGAAAAGAATGAAGGATTTCCTAAGGCGCCTCGTAGAGGTAACGCTTCCGAGAATCAGGGATTTTAGAGGAATAAACCCAGCGCAAATAGATAAACAGGGAAATTTGACAATAGGTATACGGGAGCATATCGTCTTTCCAGAGGTAAATCCCGATGAGGTAAAAACGGAGTTTGGCCTTGAGGTTACACTTGTTTCAAGCAGCGATGACATAGATAATAGCTACGAACTATTCAAGAAACTTGGCGTTCCGCTAAAAGATAAAGAAGAAAAGGGGAGTAAGAAATAAACATGGCGAAGAAATCAGTAATTGCAAGGTCAAAGAAAAAACCGAAATACAGCACACGAAAAGTGAGGCGCTGTTTCAGGTGCGGAAGAAAGAGGGGGTACCAGCGCGATTTTAATTTGTGCCGAATCTGTTTTCGGGAGTTGGCAAGCGAGGGTCGGATACCCGGAATAAGGAAGTCGTCTTGGTAAACATGTATTGGGATTCGTTAATAAGAATTAAAAACGCTATGGAGAGGAATTATGAGAAGGTTAAGCTTCCGTATTCCAGATTTGATTCAAATATTCTCGACGTTCTCGTTAAAGAGGGATATTTGGAGTCGGCGACGCGCAAGGGCAGGGGTGTAAGAAGGATAATCGACGTTAAGCTTAAATATGACGACGAAGGGAATCCCGCCATAACGGGGATTAATTTCGTAAGTCGTCCATCACGCCGCATGTACTTGGGATACAGAGATGTTAAAAGATCGCATCAGGGCTTCGGGCATTTTATATTATCCACGCCAGGGGGCGTAATGACCGATAGGGATGTAAGAAGGAAAAAGATCGGCGGTCAGATATTATTTGAGATTTGGTAATATGAGCAGAGTAGGAAAAAAACCGATAGTTGTGCCGAACGGAGTTACTGTTGAAGTTAAGGAGGAGACTATAAGCGTTAAGGGTAAGAACGCTGAGCTTAGCGTGCCCGTTCTTGCGGGGATAAAAGTTGAGTACAATGAGGGCGAAATTGCATTTATACCCAGAGATAAAAAGAAGCAGACGTTGAGTAATTGGGGAACGCTTAGATCTTTGACTCAGAATGCAATATCCGGAGTTTCCGAAGACTTCGAAAAGACATTAATGATAGAAGGGGTTGGATACCGTGCCAATGTTGAGGGCAACGAACTGGTGCTTGGGCTTGGCTTTTCTCATCCCGTAAGATTTAAGATTCCGGACGGAGTTAAGATTACCGCGGAGAAGAATGTTATAAAGGTATCGGGGGCCGATAAAGCGCTTGTTGGTAAGGTTGCCGCGGAAATAAGGTTGTTCAGGAAACCAGAGCCGTACAAGGGCAAGGGGATTAGATATAGTGATGAGATAATACGCAGAAAGGCCGGTAAGAAAGCAGCAAGCTCGGAGAAATAATGGATAAGAAAGTCGCCAAAAGAAGAGAGCAAAGAGTGCGCCGTAGCAGAGCGGGTATTATCGGGAGTGCGGAGCGTCCTCGCCTGTCCGTATTTAGAAGCAACAAGCATATGTATGCCCAGCTTATTGACGATATTCTGAGTAAGACACTTGTTGCGGCATCAACAACCGAGCTGAAGGCAAAAGGAAAAAAGGAGCCTAAAGTGAAAAGCGCCGGGGAGGTTGGAAAACTATTGGCGGAAAAGGCGAAGAAAGCCGGAATTAAGAGCGTTGTATTTGACCGTCGATTCTATAAATACCACGGCCGCGTAAAAGCCGTTGCGGAGGGTGCACGGGAAGGTGGACTCATATTCTAATATAATATAAGGTTTCCCCATGCCAGAAGACAAAAGACAAAGACAAAGAGGCCCTCGTCGCGTTAGCGATGAATTTGAAGACCAAGTACTTGACCTAAGAAGGGTAACTCGTGTTACGGCAGGAGGAAAACGCTTTAGGTTCAGAGCGACGGTCATAGTAGGTGACAGAAAGGGCAGAGTGGGAGTGGGGATAGGAAAGGGTCCGGATGTGCAGACCGCCGTTAATAAGGCTAAAGCAAGGGCAAAGGGGGATCTGGTAACAGTTAGGTTAAAAAACAATACAATCCCTCATGAGGTAGAGGCGAAGTTCAGCGCCGCTCGTGTGCTTATAAAACCAGCCTCGCCGGGGCATGGACTTATGGCGGGCGGCGCGCCGCGTGTTGTACTCCGTCTTGCCGGAGTAAGGGATGCAACCGCAAAGTGTATCGGGAGAACAAGTAATAAGCTGACGAATGCGTATGCCGCAATTGAGGCACTGAAGAAAATCAAGAAATAAAAATGCAGCTTCACGAGGTAAAACCAATTCATAAAAACGAATCACGTAAGCGCATTGGAAGAGGCGGAAAGCGCGGCACCTATTCCGGTAAGGGTATAAAGGGGCAGAAATCCAGAGCGGGCAGGAAAATAAGGCCGGCCGTTCGCGACCTGATACAGCGCACGCCGAAACTGCGTGGCTCCGGAGACAGGTCTGCAAAAGTAAGGAAGAAAGGTAAGCAAAAGAGCAGAAAGAATGCTTAGTTTCAAGAAGAGTTTACAATTGTTCAGATACGGGGACCTTAGGAAAAGGATAATTATAGGTGCGAGCATACTTATTGTATTTAGAATCCTCGCGAATATTCCGGTTCCGGGAGTAAACACGGAGGCACTAAGTGCTTTTTTCTCGAGTAATCAGCTACTTGGGTTCCTTAACATCTTCTCCGGCGGTGCATTGTCCAACCTGTCGATAGCTATGCTTGGACTTGGACCGTACATAACGGCGGTCATTATAATGCAGCTTTTAACTATGATATTTCCCCGCCTTAAGGAAATGTACTACGAAGAGGGTGAGGCGGGTAAGGCGAAGTTTAACCGTATCTCAAGGTATTTAACCGTGCCGCTTGGAGGTCTCCAGGGGTACGGCTTTCTAAGACTACTTGCTTCCCAAAACGTCTTGCCGGAACTGACGGTTTTAGGAACACTGGTAAACGTGATAATAATAGTCGCCGGTTCGATGATATTGGTTTGGATGGGGGAGATTATAACCGAGCAAAAGATGGGGAACGGGGTGTCTCTTTTGATATTTGCGGGTATTGTCAGCTCTTTCCCTCTTGCCATAAGAAATGCGGTGCTATCATACACTCCGAGCCAGCTTCCAACATATATTGCATTCCTGTTCGTTGCGCTCACCGTTGTTTTGTCGATTGTCCTCGTCAATGAGGGGGAAAGAAAGGTCCCTATCTCATATGCAAAAAGGGTTAGAGGGAACAAGCTGTATGGAGGCGTTTCTACATATCTGCCGTTTCGCGTTGGTCAAGCGGGTGTTATACCGATAATCTTCGCGATTTCTCTCCTCCTTTTCCCGCAGTTTTTCAGTCAGATTGCTTCCATTTTTTCGCCGAGAATCGGCGCAGTAATGAACAATCTGACTACACAATTCCTGAATAATCAGATAATCTATGGCATCTCCTACTTTATTCTCGTATTTCTATTCACCTACTTCTATATAGCCATAACTTTCGACCCCGAAGAGATTTCGAAGAATCTCCAGAGAAGCGGAGGATTCGTTCCCGGCATAAGACCCGGAAAACCAACCGCCGATTTTCTAAAGAGTATAGTTTCAAAAATAACTTTCTTTGGAGGGGCGTTTCTTGGATTAATAGCGATTCTGCCAATACTTACTCAGGTTCTGACCGGCACGAAGGTCCTGACGATAGGCGGGACCTCCATCCTGATTGTGGTTGCAGTTGTACTTGAGACCGCTAAACAAATTGATGCAGAGCTTGCTGTTCGCGAATACGAGGGAACGGTGTAAAATTAAATTGACATGAAAAAAGCTGTTATAATCTCTGGTCCACCAGGTGCGGGCAAGGGTACTCAAGCTAATTTTGTCGCATCGAAATTTAACCTGATACATTTTGACACCGGCAAGTATGTGGAGCGTATTGTCTATAAACCCGACTCC
>CAZLBZ010000004.1:0-7564 GCA_964558045.1 uncultured Candidatus Saccharibacteria bacterium | reverse complement strand
TGGTGTCGTAGCCAAGGGGTCCAGCTAGGGTGTAGGCAGTACCGGTGACATCAGTGCTAGCCAGAGCACCTGAGAGGTCGCTGTTGGCCGCAATGGTGACATTGTAGCTGTTGGCGTTGTCAACCCGACTCCAGGAGAAGGGAAAGTAAAAAGGATTTCGACGGCGGGACGTTGGTGGACACCCGATGGATACTTCCGATACTTAAGAATGAAGTGCGGAAAATATCCAAAGCGGGATTTGGAATAGTTTTAAGCGGCTCTCCGCGTACGCTGTTTGAAGCATTCGGGGATAAGGAGAACAAGGGCCTCGTTCCGCTCCTTGTCGAGTTATATGGACGCGAGAACATACTCGTATTTTTTATTGATATTCCCCCAAGAACATCGATATCAAGAAATAGTAAAAGGAGAATCTGCGAGATTTGCGGAAACGGAAACCTGCTTGGTTCAAGCGTAAGGAAGTGTCCGGTTTGCGGCGGAAAATTACTGAAGAGAACTCTTGATAAGGCAAAAGTAATTAAGGTTAGACTGGAGGAATACAAAGAGCGTACCGTTCCCGTTTTCAAAGAGCTTAAGAGGCGCGGCTTTAAGGTGGTAAACATTGACGGGAAAGAATCACCTGCGAATATCTTCCAGAAGATACGGAAACACATCAAGTGAGCAAGTTAATAAAGAATTCAAGCGAGATAGAGCGTATACGCAGATCCGGGAGGATACTGGCCGACGCTCTAAGGAGACTTAAATCGGAGGTAAAACCGGGCTTGGCAACGATAGAGCTCGATAATCTGGCAAGAAAAATAATTAAGGAAGAAGGCGCAAGGCCTGCTTTCCTCGGGTACCAGCCTGAGGGAGCAGAGCACCCTTTCCCCTACGCTCTATGCGTCTCAATAAATGAAACTATAGTTCACGGAAGGCCGTCCGATACAAAACTTAATGAGGGAGATATTGTGTCTCTTGACCTTGGCGTGGACTGGAAGGGCGGAATTACCGATGCGGCAATTACCGTGCCCGTGGGAAATATTTCGAGTAAAGCTCGGGAGTTAATGTCTGTAACAAAGAAAGCGCTTGATTCCGCAATAAGGAAAGCGATAGCCGGGAATACGCTGGGTGATATAGGAAACGCCATTGAATCCGTCATTGAGGCATCCGGGGCGTATGTAATGGACGGCTTGGGGGGCCACGGGGTAGGGACCGAGGTCCATGAAGAACCGTTCGTTTATAATTTCGGGGAGCCGGGTGAGGGGATGAAGCTTTTAGAGGGAATGGTAATCGCGATAGAACCGATGGCGTCTTTCGGGACAAATGAGATAATACAGCTCTCCGACGATAGCTTTGCGACGAGAGACGGCAGTATTTCGGCCCACTTTGAGCACACGGTTCTGATAAGAGAGAAGAGGGTGGAGATTATAACTCTTTAATTAAATCGTCATTCTTCGTATTGCCGTACCGTCGTCAAAGTAAAGAATTTCTTCTTCGCCGTCATATATAAAGCTTTTGACATTCTGCGAGATAACATAGTTGTTTATTGGCTTAGTGTCGTTTACTTCCACGAAGTGGAGGTTGTTAGACGAATCCGTAAGGAATAAATAGTCATTCTTACGGTGCCAAGTTATGTTTTCAGGGTTTGGTAGCGTTGCAAGTTCTACGAGAACTTCATTTTTTACATCCTGATTTGAGAGGTAGTAGGCGTATAGATTCACCCTGTTTTCGATAAATGCAATAGTGCTGCCATCCGGTGAAAAGAAGAAAGATGTGGCGCTATTGGATATATTAGTGGACGAGGTGGTGCCTCTGTCCAAGATAATGAGATCGCCGTTTTTTGTCAGGATTGCTATTTCTTTCCCCGATGGAGATAATCCAAAACTTCCTATTGTATTTATATCGATGTTCTCGGGAAGGGGTATTTGGGACTTGCTCCTAAAAACCATATTAAAGCTTGATAATCCGTCCTCGCCGGTCCACAAAACATCGTTACCCGAAACCATGAAGTCCGTTACGTTCGGACTTATCTGTTCTATGGTTAACCTCTCCGTATCCAGTGCGTAGAGTGCGCGTCCCGTCATTACTATGAATTTGCGGTCGTTATATGGATATGGCACAACTTTCCTTAGCGGAACTGCTCCCGGCAGGTCCAAGCGAGTCTGTTTAAGGTTATTAAACACGGCATTTATATTAAGTGAGGAGTCGAGGTCGAATATATTTGAAAGATAATAATTACCACTTTTCTTGTTAAGGGTGATAACCGTACCTCCGGGCGTAAATTCCACGATTTCGTCTCCGATAACCACCGTCCCGTCAAATTCTATTTCTCCGTCATCCACGCTTAATATTTTATTCCCGCTTACGTAAAAATAATCGGTTGAGGATGCAATCTGCTCTCCCTTATCTTTGGACAGAAGAATTATATTGTCGAAAACGGATACGCCACCCGCATCAACTGCGGCGTTTTTCTTCCAGGGATAATAGTTATCCCCGGAGAGCTCAATACTGTAGACACCGGGAAGCAGGTCAGTTATGAGAGTTCCTGACTGGAATATACCCGAGTCATTTTTAACCCTTTTCCCGTCAAGTGTAATATCTATATTCGATGGCTTGCTTTTTATGTAGATTCCGCCTGTCTTTGAAACGGTTCCCGTCTGGAAATCAAATCGGAATCCGCCGGAGTAGAGCACGATAACCACGGCCGCCAGGACGAACAGAAACACAAAGGAATAAAAAAGAATGCGTCTGGTTTTAAGAGTCATTATTCCATATAATAGGAGACGTGAAATTCGTTGTAAATGGAGGCAAGAAACTTGGCGGCGATATTGAGGTTAGAGGAGCTAAAAATGCCGCAACTCCGATAATAGCCGCAACGCTGTTAACGAAGAGGCCATGTGTAATCAAAAACATCCCGATAGTGAGGGATGTTCTTACGATGATTAACATATTGGAGGGTATGGGCTCTAAAGTTGATTGGCTGGATAAGAGAACGGTTAAAATCACAAATGATAATGTTGACCATTTAAAACTGGAGAGGGAACTGGTTAGAAAGATAAGGTCGTCTATTTTGCTTGTCGGGCCCCTTCTTGCCCGCTTTGGCGAGCTTGAGATGAGCACTCCCGGAGGCTGTCACATCGGTGTCAGGCCGATGGATGCACACTTTGACGCCTTCAGGGAACTTGGAGCAAAGGTGATGTATGAAGAAGAGAAAGAACTTTATCGCGTTGCGAAGGGTGATAAATTTAACATCGGGAAGATAGCCCTGAAAGAGTTTAGCGTTACCGCAACCGAGAACCTGCTTATGTTGGGTGCGTTAAATCCCGGACTGGAAATAGAAATAGCTGCGTCAGAGCCACATGTCCAAGACTTGGGAAAATTTCTTATTTCTCTGGGAGCAGAAATTGACGGGCTCGGGACACACAATATAAAAATAAATCGCAGTATCAGTAAGGATGGGGGAGAAGTGGAGTACGAGATTATTAACGATCCGATAGAGGCCGGGACTTTTATGGCCCTGGGGGCGGCCACAAAGAGTGATATAAGAGTTCTTGGCGTGCCGGTTGAGTCGCTTACTCTCCCGCTCCTCAAGCTCAAGGAGTTCGGAGTCTCTTTTGAGATAACCGGTAAAGATGTTTCCATATACGGCAGCAGGTCAAGCCTCAGGGCCGTTAAAAAGCTTATGACTCAGCCGTATCCGGGCTTTCCATCCGACCTACAGGCCCCATTCGGGGTTCTTGCAACACAAAGCAAAGGAGAGACTTTAATCTTTGACACTATGTTTGAGGGAAGATTAAAATACCTCTACGAGCTTGAAAAAATGGGGGCAGCCGTTGAAATACTCGGACCCCACAGGGCGATCGTTAAGGGCCCTAAAAACTTAACGGGTAAAAACGTTGAAAGCATTGATCTTAGGGCGGGGGCAACCCTGGTGATTGCGGCACTCGTTGCGGAGGGTGAGAGCACCCTCCATACGGCCGAACAAATTGATAGGGGTTACGAAAATATAGAGGAGCGCCTTGTAGCAATAGGCGCGGATATAAAGAGAGTGAATTAAATATGTTTATAGGGAAAATAGGTATAGACCTTGGCACTACAAATACCGTAGTTTACGTTCCGGGTAAGGGATTTTTAATAAACGAGCCGACGATCGTTGCGCTTAGTCTTCCTGATAACTCGGTTCTGGCCGTAGGACGGGAGGCGAAAGATATGATTGGAAGGACACCCGGTGATATAGCCGCCTACCGTCCGCTTAAAGACGGGGTAGTAGCCGACTATTACATAACACGGGCAATGCTTAGATATTTCATAAACAAGGCGAGTGGCAGATGGAATGCGGTTAAGCCGGATGTGGTTATATCCGTACCGGCCGGAATTACGCCGACGGAAAAACGGGCCGTAATTAATGCCGCGATGGAAGCGGGAGCAAAGAACGCTTATGTCGTACGCGAGCCTCTACTCGCCGCTCTCGGAGCCGGTATTACCATCAATTCCTCTTCGGGAAA
Organism: uncultured Candidatus Saccharibacteria bacterium; assembly: GCA_964558045.1. Taxonomy (GTDB): domain Bacteria; phylum Patescibacteriota; class Minisyncoccia; order UBA6257; family Colwellbacteraceae; genus CAZLBZ01. Next base: position 3,083 of record CAZLBZ010000004.1, on the reverse strand, counting down.
CATGATAGTGAATATCGGTGGGGGAACATCCGAGGTAGCCGTTATTTCCCTTGGCGGCATTGTCGAGTGGTCAAGCGTAAGAATCGCGGGTAATAAATTCGATAATGCGATAATAGATTACGTGAAGAAGAAATATTCCTTATCGATTGGAGAGCAAACAGCCGAAGCGGCAAAGATTGCGATAGGTACGGCTATACCCACGAAGGATAAGCTCGAATTCCAGATACGCGGTCGCGATCTGATATCGGGACTTCCCAAAGACCTGACCATCAGTTCAAATGAAATTGCGGATGCCCTTAATCCTCTTCTCATGGACATAGCATCTGCCGTTCAGGGAGTCTTTAACGAGACTCCTCCTGAGCTTGTTGCCGACGTTATGGAAAAGGGAATTATTCTTTCCGGGGGAAGTTCGGGATTAAGGAATATAAATGAGTTTTTTAAACGGCTCCTCGGAGTTCCGGCTTACGTCGCGGAGGAGTCGATATTATGTGTCGCAAAGGGGACTGGGATAATCCTTGACCACCTTGATGTTTATAAGAGAACCCTTCTCCAAAAATCCAAATGATGATAGGGCAGAAGAAATTACAGGATACATTCAAGAGACTTGTCAAAGACGGAAGCATTTCTCATAGTTATATCTTCTTTGGAGACCCGCAGGTCGGTAAGTATTCTTTTGCGATGTCGCTTGCGTCATATTTGGAAACCGGAAGTTTCAAACAGCCGTCTGCGCCGCTTAGTGAGACAATGGCATTAAGACCCGGTGAGGGAGGTTCTATAGGCATAGATGAGATTAGGGAGATGAAATATTTCCTTTTCAGTATGCCGGTTCAATCCGATTTCAGGGTGGCAATCATAGACGACGCAGATAAAATGACCACTCAAGCGCAGAATGCAATCCTAAAAATAGCGGAAGAACCTCCACGCCACGGCCTGATAATTCTTGTTTTGCCGCACCCCGAAACCCTTATGGATACGGTTCAATCAAGATTCCAGAAAATATATTTTCCAAGGGTAAATCCGGAATTGATTGTTAAGCTTCTTGTCGAGAAGTGCGATATGGACGAAAGCAAGGCAAAGAAGATGACGGCTCTGTCTTTTGGAAGACCGGGAAGGGCGCTCCAGCTTGCTATGGACGAAGAGGTAAAGACAATATACAAAGATGCGGCCGCTGTCCTTAAAAGCCGCGGCAGCAAACAGCAGGTGATAAAGGACTTAGTTGAGAACAATAATAAGATATTCCCGTTCTTTACGAATCTTATTGCGGAACTTGCGGACGACCCGATAAAAAATTATGATGCCTTGAGGTCAATAACCGAAAGAATGACCGTAATGTCAAGGTTCTCGACGAACAAAAGACTTCAGCTTGAAGCTGCACTATGGAATATATAAAAGATTTAGGGGAAAAATTTGAAAACCTGATTACGGAATTAAAAGACGAACTTTCAACTGTCCGTACAAACAGGCCCACACCAAAGCTTATTGAAGATATCAGGGCGGAATATGCTGAGCAGCAGCTTGCAATAAAGCAGCTCGGTTCGATAAGCGTTGAACTTCCCAAAAACCTCCTTGTTGCGCCATGGGATCAGGGAGCTCTGAATTCAATAGCAAAAGCCATAGACTCCGCCAATATAGGCGTAGCGGCAGCCGTTCAGGGGAACATTGTAAGAGTTAGCTTGCCTGAACTTACAAATGAGAGGAGACAGGAGCTTGTGCGTCTCGTAAAGGATATGGCGGAGAAAATCAGGATAAAGATGAGAACTCTCCGCGATGAAGTTCACAAAAGGGTAAATCAGGAAAAAGACGAGGATGAGAAGTTCAGGGGCAAGGAAAATCTTCAGGAGCTTGTTGATTCATTCAATAAGGAAGTCGATGCTCTTGTAGATTCAAAGATTAACGAGGTAATGAATTAATGGAGGTATCGATTATCCTTACGGGAATATTTTTCCTTGCGCTACTTATACTTGGGCACGAATTGGGTCATTTCTTTGCCGCGAAGTTGTTTGGATTGCGTGTGGACGAGTTTGGCATAGGATTCCCGCCAAGGATTGCCTCAAAGAATATCGGAGAGACAAAGTACAGCATTAATCTTCTGCCCTTTGGCGGTTTTGTCAGAATACACGGAGAGCATGCCGATGATAAAAAACCTAAGGATCCTAAGAGAAGCTTCCTTAACCAGAACGCAACGAAACGCTCAATAATAGTAATAGCTGGAGTGCTTATGAATTTCCTTATAGGGTGGATTGCTTTTAGTGTAGTGTTTGCATCCGGAATACCTGCTAAACTTGCAATCGAGCAAGTCTCTCCGGGAAGCCCCGCGGAGGCAGCGGGGTTTGAAGTCGGCGAATACATAGCTGGTTTCAGCTCAACAGAGGAATTTATCGGTTTTATAAATTCGCACGGCGGGGAAGAAATCACGATAAACGAGAGGCGAATTACACCGAGAGTTGACCCGCCGGAAGGCGAGGGGGGATTGGGCGTAACGGTTGTGGAGGTCGGAATTGAGAAACAGGGTGTGTTAAAGAGTGTTGTCTCCGGCCTTAAATCCGCAGTCGAGGTAACTTCACTGATAATTGCCGCGTTCTTCGGATTTTTTAAAGGGATATTTGTCGGAGACTTCGCGATAGTTAACCAAATTTCAGGTCCCGTTGGGGTTTTTAACATTCTTGGCGAGACAAGCAGGCTTGGAGCAGTCTATCTTATACAATTTCTCGGCCTTATCTCCCTTAACCTGGTCGTGATAAATATGATTCCTCTGCCGGCTCTCGATGGAGGGAGGTTTCTCTTCATTCTGGTTGAAAAAGTTATAGGTCGCCGCCTGAACAGCAAGTTTGAAGCGGTGGCAAACGCAGTCGGAGTTTCCCTTCTGCTTCTATTAATGGTCATAGTAACGATTCGGGATATAATGAGAATATTGTAGAGATGAGGCAGAAAGAGCTTTATACAAAAACAAGAAAATCGGCACCTAAAGATGAGATCGCGAAGAATGCAAAGCTTTTGATAAGAGGCGGGTTTGTGCATAAAGAAATGGCTGGAGTGTATGCGTATTTGCCTCTCGGGTTGCGGGTTCTAAGGAAAATAGAGGG
>CAZLBZ010000003.1:11277-13700 GCA_964558045.1 uncultured Candidatus Saccharibacteria bacterium | reverse complement strand
ACGGGATAAACACTGAAGGCATCTAAGTGTGAAGCCCATCCCAAGATTAGATATAGGTCCCTGGAAGACTACCAGGTTGATAGGCTCTAAGTGGAAGCACAGTGATGTGTTGAGCTGAGGAGTACTAATAGACCGCTTCGCAAAGGAGCGAGCCATCAAGGAGTTAATTTGATGAATACCGTATGTAGAATATAGAACCAACAAGGCACGAGACTTTTTATTTGCCGGTGTTTTACTTAGGTGTGTACCACCTCTTCCCATTTCGAACAGAGAAGTGAAAGTACCTAAGTCCGATGATAGTCTTTTTTGGCGAAAGTAGGTTACGCCGGCATATAAAAAGTTTTGTGCGGAAATTGGTAATATAACTGCCCGCATGGCGGGTTTTTGTTTTTCAGAATGATTATTTCACTACGCCTCTGACAAAATGTAGAGTAGAATGAAAGAAAATGATTCGTAGAATTTTAAAACAACTACTATACGGTCTTTTTTATCTAATTATACTGGGAGCTATAGGGAGCGCGATTTATTTGGGGTATTTCCGTCCGGAGGAAACATGCTTCGATAATAAACAAAATCAGGGCGAGACGGGGATAGACTGCGGAGGCCCGTGCGTTCTCTGTGAACTTAGAAGCGCTGAGCTTATACACGGGGACATACAAGTGTTGCCGAGCGGGGAGGGTAGGGTAACGCTTGTCACGGAAGTGGAGAGTAGAAACAGCCCGTATGATGCGGATATCGATTACGTATTTAAAGTATTCGGGGCGTTTGGTGAGGAAGTGTCTTCCGTAGCCGGTAAATCGTCGGTCGGGAGGGATGGTGTGCGGTATATAATCGCTCCCGGTATACAGATAAAGGAAGAAGATATCTCGCGCGCAACATTTGATATATCCGGGTTCAAGTGGCTTACGGAAGAAGTTGAGCATCCGTACATCGTCGACATTGAGGACTTGAAGACCGCCACATCGGGGGACAGTATAAAAATTAGCGGTGGGATAAGGAACAAATCATATTCCTCAATTCCGGCAGTCCGCGTGTCTGCTCTCGTTTTTGATAAAGACGACAGCGTAATAGGCGCCTCTTTTACAAGGGTCATTAACGTGCAATTATCGGAGGATAAAATGTTTACTATCTTCTTCCCGGAGGGCGAAGATCTTATAAATAGGGTTGATAATGCAAAGACAAAGATTTTCTGGGAGGTAACAAATTAATTCCAAATGAGCCAGAGAGTATTTAAGAAATACGATAAGGGTCTTATTGGAGCCGCTCTGGTGCTTATAGTTATTAGTTTAGTAACGCTTGCCTCAGGTGATAGAGAGCTCTTTTTCCGGCAGCTTGTCTGGGTTGCCGTTGCTATATCTCTAATATTCGGGCTCCCGTTATTAAATCTGCGTGCGCTGTTCCAGTACAGATGGGTTGTTATGGGAATATACTTCTTTGTGTTGGCATTACTTATATTGACCTACTTCGCGGCTCCGATTATAAGCGGAGCTCGGAGCTGGATAGTATTTGGACCGGTACAGATACAACCCTCGGAGTTTATGAAGGCGGCGCTTATTATACTGTTATCGAGCTTCTTCGCCGTTAGGCATATAGCAATTGCAAGAATAGGAATAATATTTGCGTCCTTCGCCTATTTTCTGATACCGGCAATATTCGTTTTGTTACAACCGGACGCGGGGACGGGGATGGTTCTTTTTGGGATATGGTTCGGCTATCTCCTGCTTAGTGGTATGCCGGCGAGATATATAATCACCGCAGTAGTGATATTCTCGATTTTGGGAGTAGCTGCGTGGAATATCGGGTTTGCGGATTATCAGAAGGCAAGAATAATCGGGCTTTTCCGCCCAGACATAGATTCGCTAGGAGTAAATTACAGCGTTGCGCAATCAAAGATAGCGATAGGGTCGGCGGGGTTTTTGGGGAAGGGTTTTGGCCAGGGGACGCAGGTTCAACTTGGATTTCTCCCCACGGCGCAGACCGATTTCGTCTTTGCGGCCTTTGTCGAGGAGTGGGGAATAATCGGAGGCACCGTGCTTATATCCGCGATGATATTTCTCATATATAGAGTTTTGCGGCTCGGTATTCGAAGCCGGAATAATTTTACCCGCTTTATATCACTTGGCACCGCACTGATGCTTTTCCTCCATTTTTTCATTAACCTCGGTTCCACGCTTGGCTTACTGCCGGTTATTGGGATAGGTTTACCGTTCGTCAGCTACGGAGGCTCTAATTTATTGACAGCGTCGGCTCTCATAGGTATTATGCAGGGCGTTGCGGATAGTGAGATTTGATATTAAATGCGGCGCTACATATTCATAGCTACAACTTTACTTGGACTTACCATTATAGCCTCTCTTGCCGGGGGACTTGCTCATTCGTTCAGGGACCCTCCGCCAGTACCAAAGGCGACAATTACAATCCCG
>CAZLBZ010000003.1:0-11267 GCA_964558045.1 uncultured Candidatus Saccharibacteria bacterium | reverse complement strand
CGGAAGAAGGAGTATTGCATGGAGAGGAATTATCACCCGAGCTTGAGGGGTATCTGTTCCCGGATACATATGAGTTTTTTATTCCATCCGGGTCGGGAGTAGTCCGGGAAAAATTCAGAAGCAATTTCGATAGCAAGATACTTCCGTTGCTCCCCGATGATATAAGCGATATTGAGTTGAAGAAAATACTCACCGTTGCATCACTTATTGAGAAGGAGGTTTTTAACTTCGAGGATAGAAGGGTTGTATCCGGAATAATATGGAAACGCCTTAGAAATGATATACCCCTTCAGGTTGATGCATCACTATGCTACACTAAGGGGGTTCCATGTCTTCCGATAACCGATGAAGACAAGAGGAGCGAATCACTGTATAATACATACCAATACCGTGGTCTGCCACCGGGGCCTCTAAGCAACCCCGGAGTAGATGCAGTTCTGGCCGCCCTTGATCCGGAGGAGTCGCCATATTGGTACTATTTGTCCGACCCCGCCACGGGGGATACAGTATTTGCAAAAACCCTTGACGAACACAACAATAATGTTGTTAAATACTTGGGCAACTAATTTTGCATAAAATATAAACCGTTTAGATAAGAAATCGGCCTCTTTATCTTGATGCCAAAACTTCCTGTGAACATATTTTCTTCCCATCCGGGCGCGCTCGTTGAGCAGCCCGATTTGGCTTTGACACAGACAACGTCGTACGAGTGGTTTAGGAAAGAGGGGCTTAAGGAACTTTTCAATGAATTCTCGCCAATTACGGATTACTCCGATAAGAAGCTTGAGCTATATTTTCGTGATTACTATTTTGACGAGCCAAAATACACAGAGGAGGAAGCGCGCTTTAAGGGGATTACCTATGAAGCGCCGCTTCGCGCGAAAGTGCGTCTTGTGCACAAGGAAACTAAGAAGAAGAAAGAGCAGGAAATATATCTTGGTGACTTCCCCATAATGACGTCCCGTGGGACATTCATTATCAATGGCGTTGAGAGAGTTGTAATATCCCAGCTCATCCGCTCTCCCGGAGTTTACTTCCGCATCAATATGTACAGGGGCAGAAAGCTGTTTGGCGCGAAACTTATACCCAACAGGGGTACATGGCTTGAATTTGAAACCGACCCGGATGGCTCAATAGGCGTGAAAATCGACCGAAACAGAAAGGTTCCCATAACAAGCTTATTAAGAATCTTTGGCTTGGAACAGAAAGATATGGAGAAAACCTTTGGCGGGGCAATTGCACCGACGCTTAAGAAAGATACCGCAGAGAACATTGAAGATTCCTATATAGAGATTTATCAGCGCATCAGGCCCGGAGACCTTGCGACATCGGAGGACGCAAGGAAGCTTGTAGACTCAATGTTCCAACACGAGGAAAGGTATGACCTGTCGGAAGTTGGAAGATTTAAGTTAAGCCAGAGGCTGAATATAAAAGATACAAACAGCCGCCTTATTACATTAAAAGACCTTATAGAAGTAGTTAAAGAGATAATTAGGCTAAACGGTGACCCTGCCGCCGAGGCGGATGATATTGATCACTTGGCGAACAGGAGGGTTAGGGCGCTTGGAGAGCTTCTCCAAGCAAGACTCAGAGTAGGGCTCACAAGGGTCAGGAGAATCGCTCAGGATAGAATGTCAACAGAGGACCCCGAAGACGTTACCCCCGCGCAACTCGTTAATCCGCGGCCGCTTGTCGCTGTAGTCAGGGAGTTTTTCGCATCGTCACAGATGTCGCAATTTTTAAGTCAGGTTAATCCACTTGATGAACTTGAGCATAAGAGAATTATCACTGCACTCGGCCCCGGAGGACTGACAAGAGAGCGCGCGGGAATGGAGGTAAGGGATGTACACAGCTCTTACTACGGCCGTATCTGTCCTATCCAAACTCCGGAAGGCCAGAATATCGGTCTCGTTAACAGACTTGCGAGTTTTGCCAAGCTAAACAACCACGGGTTCATAGTCACTCCGTATATGAGGGTGAGTAATGGAAAATTGACCGGAAAAGTTGATTGGATGGATGCGCAGGAGGAGCTTAAATACAATATAGCCTCTGCCAACACAGCCGTTAATGATAGCGGTGTTATAACGGAAAAGATTATAGATGCGCGCATAAAGGGGCAACCCGGAACATGCAAAGCAAAAGAGGTTGACTTGATAGATGTCGCACCTAACCAGCTTGTGAGCGTGGCGACATCGCTTATACCATTTCTGAGACACACAGATGCAAACAGGGCGCTAATGGCGTCAAATATGCAGCGCCAGGCCGTTCCCTGCATAAAGCCGGCTGCGCCGTATGTCGGAACGGGAGTTGAGGAGAAGGTCGCAAGGGATTCCGGACGCCTTGTTATTGCCGAAGGGTCGGGGACGGTCGAGGATGTTGACGGGGGCCGTATCGTGATAAAGCCGGCTGGCGGGAAGGGCAAGAAGCGGGAATATAAACTCGATAAGTTCAAGATGAGCAACCAGTATATGTCTATATCTCATCGTCCGCTTGTAAGTAAGGGGCAAAAGGTTAAGAAAGGAACGGTTCTTGCTGACGGACAGTCCACGGATAACGGCGTACTTGCTCTTGGGCAAAATTTGGTAGTTGCCTTTGCGTCTTGGGAGGGGGCGAACTTTGAAGACGCCATAATTCTCTCTGAACGCGTCCAGAGGGATGCTATTTACAACTCTATTCACATTGAGGAGTTTAGTGTTGATGTCCGTGATACGAAACTCGGTCCTGAGGTAACAACTCCAGATATTCCTAATGTATCAGAAGATAAGCTTAGAAACCTTGATGAGGAGGGGGTTATTCGCATTGGCGCCGAGGTTCAGGGTGGAGACATACTTGTCGGCAAGATTTCTCCGAAGGGAGAAAGTGAGTTGACGCCCGAAGAGCGCCTGCTAAGAGCGATTTTCGGCGAGAAGGCAAGGGACGTTAAGGATACCTCGCTTGAGCTCCCGCACGGAAAATCCGGAAGGGTTGTCGGTATAAAGATATTCTCAAGGGAAAAAGGAAATGGAGGCAAGCTTGATCCGGGCGTTATATCCAGAATATATGTTCAGGTAGCAACGAAGAGAAATATTCAGCCGGGTGACAAGATGGCCGGACGTCATGGCAACAAAGGCGTTGTATCACAGATAAGACCGATGGAGGATATGCCGTATCTTGAGGATGGAACTCCGGTTGATGTCATTTTGAATCCGCTTGGAGTAGTATCGCGTATGAATTTGGGGCAAATCTTTGAAACTCACCTTGGCTGGGCTGCAAAGAAACTGGGATATAGGGCGTATACCCCGGTATTCTCCGGTGCGACCGAAGAGGACATAAAAAAAGAACTCAAAAAAGCCGGCCTTCCGGAGAGTGGAAAGGCAACGCTTTACGATGGAAGGACGGGGCAGCCATTTCAGGAAAACGTAACCGTTGGCGTAATATATCTTATGAAATTAAACCACCTTGTTGCAGATAAGATTCATATGCGGTCTATAGGACCGTACTCACTGATAACTCAGCAGCCGCTGGGAGGTAAAGCGCAGCTTGGTGGACAGAGATTTGGAGAGATGGAGGTCTGGGCATTGGAGGGTTATGGAGCGGCGTACACGCTTCAGGAAATGCTCACGGTTAAATCCGACGACGTTGCGGGACGCTCTGCAATTTATGAAGCTATAGTGCGTGGAGAAAAGACCGAGAAACAAAACATCCCCGCATCATTCAGGGTTATGGTAAACGAGCTTAAGGCACTCGGGCTTTCTGTCGAACAGATTTATGAAGAAGACGAGGAAATAAACGAAGGATAAAGATTATGCAGGGAAGAAAAGAGTTTTCAGCGCTACGCATAAAAATTGCCTCACCGGAGGACATACTCTCTTGGTCATATGGGGAAGTAACAAAACCGGAGACTATAAATTACCGAACACAGCGTCCGGAAAAGGACGGCCTTTTCTCAGAGAGAATTTTTGGTCCTACGAGGGACTGGGAGTGTTACTGCGGAAAGTACAGAAAAATAAGATATAAGGGAGTTGTCTGCGATAAGTGCGGCGTCGAAGTTACTCGTTCTATAGTTCGCCGCGAGCGGATGGGGCACATAGAGCTTGCAACCCCGGTAATGCACACATGGTTCCTTAGGAGCGTTCCGTCAGTCCTAAGCCTTACTCTGGATGAGGCTCTTAAGCGCCTTGAGAGAGTGATTTACTACGCTGCATACATTGTAACGGGAGTCGACGAAGAAAAAAGGAAGTCCGCTCTTCAGGAAGTTGAGAGGGAGTTTAAGGCGAAGAAAGAGGATAAGACAAACAGCGGGCTTGAGGTCGCTGTAACGCAGGCGCGCGATTTTCTGAATGACCTGCGCCCCGGAAAGATATTAAGCGAACAGGAATTTGCGGACCTTGGAAGAAGGTTTAGCAACGTGTTTACGATTGGCGGCGGGGGAGAGGGTGTAAGGAAGGTCCTTGAGGATATGGATTTGAAGAAGGTTATAAAGGAAATTGAGAAAGAATTGGAGACTACAAAAGACGCCGCTAGAACAAAAAAGCTGCTTCGTCGGATGAAGCTCTTGAAATCTATGGTACAGAGCAATATCCGCCCGGAGTGGATGCTCATGACGGTACTTCCGATTCTTCCCCCGGATTTGAGGCCGATGGTGGCGCTGGATGGCGGAAGGTACGCAACCTCGGATCTAAATGATCTCTACAGGCGCGTAATCAACCGTAACAACAGACTTAAAAAACTCCTTGAACTGAACGCCCCTGATGTAATTGTGATAAACGAGAAGAGGATGCTTCAGGAGGCCGTTGATGTCCTGATAGATAATTCCAGAACTAAACAGACCTCGCGCGGAAGGCGACCATTACGCTCTCTCGCCGATATGCTGAAAGGAAAACAGGGGAGATTCCGCCAGAACCTTCTTGGCAAGCGCGTGGATTACTCGGCGAGGTCGGTTATTGTCGTAGGCCCGCATTTGCGGCTTGACGAGTGTGGTATTCCAAAAAGAATGGCAATGGAGCTTTTCCGCCCGTTTGTAATAAACAAAATTATAGAGCGGGGACTTGCTTATAACATCAAGACTTCAAATCGCCTCATTGATCAAGCCCCGCCCGAGGTGTGGGAGATACTCGAAGAAGTTATTGCAGGCAGGAAAGTTCTTCTAAACAGAGCGCCTACGCTTCACAGGCTGAGCATTCAAGCATTCAAGCCAACACTGGTAGAGAACCTGGCAATACAGATACCTCCGATGGTTTGTTCGGCTTTTAACGCAGACTTCGACGGCGATCAGATGGCCGTTCATCTCCCCTTGTCGCAGGAAGCGCAGTTTGAGTCAACAAAGCTGATGTTATCAAGCGTTAATTTACTAAAACCGGCATCGGGGGAGGCAATAGCGGTACCTACACAAGATATGGTTTTAGGTTGCTATTATCTGACGAATATAGACCCGAAGTCAGACATAAGAGATGAGGATATGATGATTCTTGCAGATGAGACAGAGGCAAGGATTGCGTACGAGAACGGCTATATAAAGATAAATACCCCTATTAGGATAGGAAAGATGAAGACGACCTATGGGAGGACCGTGTTCAATAAAACGCTGCCTGAAGACTTCGATTTTGTAAACGAGGCACTAACTAAGAAGTTAATAACCAGCCTTGTTGGAAAGCTTATAGGCAGATACGAAGCGGAGACCGTCAGGGATATACTCGATAGGATAAAAGAGACCGCCTTCGAAGCTGTCAGTATGTCGGGTATAAGTCTCGGTATGGATGACCTGAAGGTTCCTGAGGAGAAACCAAAGATGTTAGAAGAGGCAGAAAAGCGGGTGTATCTTATAAGCAGGCAATACGAGGATGGATTCCTGACGGATGAGGAGAGAAAAAGCAGGGCCGTTGAGGTCTGGCTTGACGCCAAAAGGAAGATTGACGGACTTGTCCCGGAGACTCTCGGAATCGAGAATCCTATAACCACAATAATTGGCTCCGGTGCAAGGGGGTCGTGGTCTCAGCCGAACCAAATGTCTGGAATGAAGGGCAATGTTAACAATCCTAAGGGTGAGCTGATTGAGTTGCCTATCCGCACCTCGCTTAAAGAAGGACACACGAATCTTGAATACTTCATTTCAACGCACGGTTCGAGAAAGGGATTGGTTGACACCGCACTTAGGACGGCAGAGGCTGGATACCTCACAAGAAGGCTTATAGACGTGGCCCAGGATGTCGTGATAAGAGAGGAGAACTGCCGCACAACTCAGGGTATAGTTTTGGGTAGAGAAGACGGCCTCGACTACGGCTATGAGTTTGCCGACCGTCTTTTCTCAAGGACGGCGCTTAATGACATAAAGATAGGCAGAAAGACCGTCGTTAAGGCGGGTGATATCATAGACTTGGATACGGCTGAAGAGATAGCTAAATCAGACGTTAAAACGGTTGAGGTAAGGTCGCCTATAACATGCAACACTCTTTACGGAGTGTGCGCCAAGTGTTACGGACTGGATCTTGGGAAAAACGAGCCGGTAGATATGGGAGAGGCAGTCGGAATTGTAGCGGCGCAGTCTATAGGTGAGCTTGGAACGCAGTTAACGCTTAGAACATTCCATGGCGGCGGTGTCGCCGGACGTGACATTACAACGGGTTTGCCAAGAGTAGAAGAGCTTTTTGAAAGGAGGGTGCCGAAGAGGAAGGGCGTGCTCTCAAACTTTGATGGCACAGTCGTTGATATTGAGGATAAGGGGACTTTGAGAATAATACATGTGAGAAAAACCGTAACTTCAGGGAAGAAGAGCAAGGTTGTCGAATATCCTGTTTTGCGCTCCAGGGAAATATTTGTCAGCAAGGGAGATAAGGTAAAAAGAGGAGATCAGTTGGCAGACGGAAGTCTCGACCCCGAGGAGCTGTTTGAAGTTAGGGGGAAGACAGATACATCCAGATATCTGATAAACGAGATACAGCGCATATACAGGTCAGAGGGAGCACTTGTTCACGATAAGCATATGGAGATAATAATAAGACAGATGTTTAACCGAGTTGAGGTAATAGAACACGGAGACACTGAGTTTGTCGTTGGCGAGGTCGTCGATAAATCGAGGTTTAAGGAGGTAAATAAAGACGTCAAAGAGTCCGGGAAGAATCGTGCGAGGGCGAAAGAGTTGATATTGGGAATAACAAAATCTGCCCTCTCCAGCGACGGATTCTTGGCAGCAGCATCGTTCCAGGAAACGGCGAGGGTATTAATACGCGCTGCGAGTGAGGGAAGAACAGACCACCTAAGGGGGCTAAAGGAAAACGTCATTATAGGGCGCCTAGTCCCCGTTGGGACAGCATCGCGTGGCGACCTCGACGACTTAAAAGAGGAAATAGAAGAGGAATCCATCGAGGTTTGACTTTGTTAAATCGCTCTGTTAATCTCAGGTGGATATGAGTGACAAATTTCTGAAATCCTATGAAGTTTCCTTCCTTTCAAAGAGCGAGAAGGGCGCTGCGGTAATAGTCGAGCACCTTACAAGGTTCGGAGCGGAGATTTCAAGTGAGGGTAAAATTCGGGAGATGAAAATCTCGTATCCGATAAATCGCAACGAATCGGCGTATTTTGGCTGTATCCAGTGCAAGATACCAACCGATGCGATAGGTGGAATACGGGATGCCGTCAAGCTTGATAAAGAAATTTTAAGAGTGCTAATCGTCTCTCCGCTTCCTGAGAGAGCAAAGGGGGAGCGTCCAAGAATGACGCCTGGAGTTTCATCGGAGGCTAAGGGACGTACCGGCGCTAAGGAAGTTATGAAGTCGAAGCCCGAGGCGGCACTGTCAAATGACCTACTGGAGGAAAAACTGGAGGAAATATTAAACTAAAATGAATCTAAACAAGGTTATTATCGCTGGCAGGTTAACGGCAGATCCGGAGCTTCGCACAACGCCATCCGGAACTCATGTCGCCTCTTTCTCGCTTGCTACAAACAGGAATTGGAAGGATAAGGATGGACAGAAAAAAGAGGAGACGGAGTTTCACAACATAGTTGCATGGGGGAGACAGGCCGACATAGTTAATCAATTCTCAAAAAAGGGAGATTTACTGCTTGTCGAGGGCCGTCTACAGACAAGGTCTTGGGAGGGTAAGGATAGCCAGACAAGGAGAACAACCGAAGTTATTGCTGAGAGAGTTCAGCTTGGCCCGAGAAGGCAGCAGGCCGAAAAGAGTGGCGTGGAAGGAGGTGACTCTAAAGAGACCGAAGTCAAGAAGGAGGATATGCCGGTAATAGACCTCGACTCTGAGGATATAAAACCGGAAGACCTGCCATTCTAAAAGAAGGTATGAGTACGAAGAAGAAAAAACAGTGTTTTTTTTGCTCGCAGAACGTGCCGGACATTGATTATAAAGACACGGATTTATTAAATAGGTTTGTATCAAGTCAGGCGAAAATCATTGACCCGAGGTATACCGGTACGTGCGCAAAGCACCAAAGGCGCCTCGCAAGAGCCATAAAGCGAGCTCGTTTTATGGGATTTCTGCCTTACGTTAGGAAATGACGTCTCTGAACGAGTTAATCTTTCAAAGTATGCATAGCCCAGCAGGGCGGTTTTTCATTGTTGATATGTCCGTCGTGTTTTTGGCGAGGTACTTGATATACATACTTACAGCTTATTTCATATTCACTGCCATCCTAAGGGGAAAGTGGAGGAAGCGCCTTTCTCTTTTATCCCTTGCTACCCTTTCCGTGATATTATCCAGGGGAATTATAGTTCCAGTTGTAGGTTTTCTGTTCTACAATCCGCGTCCTTTCGTAAGTCTCGGCTTTGAACCGTTAATAAATCATGTAGTAACGTCTTCTTTCCCCTCCGGACATATGGCATTCCTCGTGCCGGTAGGTCTCACGCTTTGGCTTGTAAGAAGAAAGGCGGGAACATGGTTTTTAGCAGCTACCCTTCTTGTAGGTGTAGCCAGAGTGGTCGCCGGGGTACACTGGCCGTTTGATATTTTGGGGGGCATCCTCTCCGGGATTATAGGGTTCGGGGTCGCATATGTTTTATTGAAAAAGTTTTTGGTTTTGGGTGATACCAGGGCCCCATCGGAAGAAGGCGGGATAGGGGAGATATAAACCGTCTTAAGGCGCACAAATCCCGCCTCGCGATTAATTTACTGGTGCCCGGGGTGGGAGTCGAACCCTCACGGCCTTGCGGTCACAGGGTTTTGCCTGTCCCGCACCGAGCTTTGCTCTGGCGTGGGGAGTCCTGAACATCCTGCACAATTGGTGGCCAGGGAGGGACTCGAACCCTCACGGCCTTGCAGCCACTGGATTTTGAGTCCAGCGCGTCTACCAGTTCCGCCACCTGGCCCCCAATTATGCGGGATAAATCCGCATCTGTTACCCGGGCTACTTTGTGTTGAAATTACCCGAAATACGAAATTGATAATGCCATAGGCATAGACTATAGTAAAGTTAGGTCTTGGGCTGAAATTTCTTAGAAATTTCAGATTTCAAGCCTAACCCCGCCCCTCAAGCTCATAATATACCCATGACATATACGGATGAAGGGGCAGTGCGCTTGGGGGGCGGGGTGCTCAAATCTATTATTAAATCAAAGATTTAAATATATTTGGTATGGCGCGCGTTATCGCTATTTGTAATCAGAAGGGAGGAGTTGGCAAGACAACTACTGCCGTGAATCTTGGTGCCTACCTTGCGGCGCTTGGGCGTCGTGTTTTATTGGTTGATTTTGACCCGCAGGCAAATGCCACTGCGGCGCTTACAAGGGAGCGGCTTTTCGAAAAAGACATTTACAAAGGCATCTTAAACGAAGCTTCTTATGAGGATGTTATAAGGCAGAGCGAGATACTGAATTACCACTTTATACCCTCAACGCCGGATCTCGCCGGTGCGATAGTGGAGTTGGTATCGGTAACCGAAAGGGAATACTATCTTAGAAGGTTTCTGAATCAACTGCGCCATTATTATGATTATATCTTGATTGACTTGCCCCCATCGCTTAGTCTTCTTACTATAAACGGCCTTGTTGCGGCAGATGAGGTAATAATACCGGTTCAAGCAGAATATTACGGCCTGGAAGGACTCGGGCAGCTGCTTGATACTATAAAGCTTATTCGTGACAATTTGAGGCACCCGGTTGTAATCTCCGGTGCGGTTATAACCCTGTATAGTAAGTGGGAGCGGCTTTCAAAAGAGGTTAGCAAGAATCTAAGGAGACACTTCCCGTACAAAATCTTCAAAGCGGAGATCCCGAGGTCGGTACATCTTGCGGAGGCCCCTAGCCACGCAAAGACGATTTTGATGCACCGTCCCTATTCTGCGGGCGCAATGGCATATCGCCGATTAGCCGAAGAGATAATAGGGATGGAGCATCATTATGAAGGAAAGCTTTGAAGTCGGAGCGGGAAAATATATCATATAGATTATGGCTCTTGGAAGAGGATTAGAATCACTTATACCGCCGCAGGAAGACAATCAGAATTGGGGAGATAGAGAGAACCTCAACACGGAGAGTTCTGACGATAATGCAGGGTTTATTAGGCGGGAGCAGGACGGTATACTCGACGGCGTACCTGATCCCGGGGTAGGAGAGCCAGAACCGGAATACGGCGACGTAAACACCAGTGAGGTTGAATATGAGGATAAGGTAGACGGTGTAATATTCCAGATAGAGGTAGATAAAATCCAGCCTAATCCACACCAGCCAAGAAGGACTTTCAACGAAGAATCTTTAAGAGAGCTGGCTCATTCAATAAGGGAATTTGGCGTGCTCCAGCCGATAGTTGTTTCTAAAGTTGAGAGAGAGACGGATTGGGGCTGGTCGGTCAGCTATGAACTTGTTGCGGGACATCGCCGTCTCCTCGCCTCAAAAATGATTGGACTTCAGACAATCCCGTCAATAATCCGCCGAGTTCCGGTAGATAGAGAAAAACTTGAACTTGCGGTAGTCGAAAATGTTCAGCGCGACGACCTTAATCCTATTGAACTGGCCCGTGCAGTTGCGCAACTACAGGATGAATTCGGCCTTACCCAGAGAGAAATAGCATCGAGACTTGGTAAGAGCCGTGAAGTTATTGCAAATAGCGTTAGGTTGCTTAGTCTGCCAACGGAGGTACAAAATGCCATATCTGACGGGCGCGTAAGCGAGAGCCAGGCACGACTTCTATTGTCGGTTGATGATGAAAGCGTAAGAAACAATCTTTTTAAGGAAATCCTCGATAAGAACTTAAGCGTGAGAGAGGTCCATTCAAGAGTGAGAAGGCATAAGGATGGTGGGAGCAGTATTGCCGGTGATTCCGATCCCGAGGTCGCGGCTCTA
>CAZLBZ010000002.1:0-23020 GCA_964558045.1 uncultured Candidatus Saccharibacteria bacterium | reverse complement strand
CCCCAGAATCACCGGAAAGCTCGACACTGATATCCACTGACTCCACCGTAAGCGGCTCATCCAGTGATGGATCGGCTACCTCAATCCAATCCCCGGGTTGAATCTTCCACGGCGGGATTATCGTCTTGGTAATTTCCATCGCAATCACGCTTTCCTCCTTACTCCAGTCCGCTCCTTCGCTTCCCGTTCCCTTGACTCAATCTCATCAGTCAAGTCCCTCAAGGTAAAACCATCCGGAAGACGCCTCACTTTCTCTGTATAGTGAACAAGGCACAACCCAAAGTCGCTAACCGCCGGAAATCCGCAGTAACCAAGCGCCGACTCACTATCAGCCCAGCACCTCTCGGAATACGGCACTGGATTACCGAAAATAAAACCGGGCTCCATTAGAATCCTCCAATCAGAAAGATATTTTCCAGAAAAGAACTTATAAGCAGAATATGGCACTCATGTGTCTATCTGTCAAAAGGAGAAATATATTACTTCTTCTTGTCCAGCTCCAGCGAAAGCGAGTTAATGCAGTAACGCTGGCCTGTTGGATGAGGGCCATCCGAGAAAACATGCCCGAGATGCGCCCCGCACTTCGCGCATACAACTTCCGTGCGCTTCATCCCGAGGCTATTATCGGGCTCCAGTCTAACATTTCCCTTTTCAATAACGTCGTAAAAGCTCGGCCAGCCGCTCTTTGAATCAAATTTCGTATCCGAAGAAAAAAGCGGCGTCTTGCATACCTTGCATACATACGTACCGTCGTCTTTGGTATT
This sequence comes from uncultured Candidatus Saccharibacteria bacterium, assembly GCA_964558045.1. GTDB lineage: Bacteria > Patescibacteriota > Minisyncoccia > UBA6257 > Colwellbacteraceae > CAZLBZ01. The sequence continues at coordinate 22,256 of CAZLBZ010000002.1, read as the reverse complement.
TACATACTCGCCGGAGAAAGGGGGCTCAGTCCCCTTCTCACGTATTATTCCGTACTCCTTCTCAGTCAAAATCTTTTTCAATTCTTCATCGCTATAATTCTTGTTCATAACGAAATCCATTAACCGCAATTTACCAATCAATAAACGTAAAGTTGTGAGAAAATTCAGTTTTAAAAATTATATCACCTGTCCGATAATTATCTAAATGAGTTATTAAAAATATAGAGGATTTGGAGGCGGTCCGAAGACCGCCCCCAAATCAACCGTTACTTTGAGGCCTTACATGTCCAGTGCCACGTGCCGTCGCGGCGCAACAGATACGCGGCGACGGCGACGTTTGCCTCGGGGTCGAAAATATCGGCCCCTGCCCAACCTGCGTCCGCAGACCTTTCCTCCCAGTACTTTCCCAAGTGCTGAAAGAGACCGCGCGCAGAAGAGTCGGGATTTGCGGCATTCGGGTCACCCTCGGATTCACACTGGATAATCCGCAGAGCCCAATTCACCCAGTCTCCCGGGAAATACGCCTCGACAAGAGGTCTCCACCGCTCAACTCTTGAGGAAAGTTGTACCGGCGCCGGAGGACTGCTTTTCACAGGCCTTGACGGGGAAGGCCGCTCCTCAGCCGCCAGAGGATTCAAAAGTCTCTCAATGTCCGCAGGAAACTCGACGCCAATAGGGCCGTCGAATCCGAGAATCCGATATTCTGATTCCCCTAAGTAACGGAGGTACTCAGGGTCCTGCTCATCAATCTCGACTACCTTGTTGATGACACTATCGGCGTAGCCAAATTCATCCTGCTGTATATCTACCGCCGAAACGCGCGCAGAACTTGCCGGTCCGAAGAGAAGGATAATCGGTAAGAGAATCTCCACTTTTCTCAGAACGGATGACATTGCATCCCCTTCCTGTGTTATAAGGTACGTTCACTGCCCCAATGGAAACGCCAAAAGAGCCTTTAATAGAACGTACCAAGTACGAGGGAGTTACAAAACCCGATATGGATTGACGGTAAGCCTGAAAAACGATTTAGGTCTTTAGGTACCTGCGAATTGCTATGAAGCTTGATGCAACTCCAATGCCTATACCAAACAAGAGCTGATATAGAAAAAGCATCCATACATTACCTGTGTAGTAAGCCGCCAGATCCATCTCCGGGACAAATAAGCGCACATAGGGGGCTGACAGGAATACAACAGGTGCTGTAAATAACATACTCAAGAAAGCCGTTATACCGCCGTATATAATCCCCATAACAACGAATGGGCCGCGGACATACATTCCGGACGCACCGACAAGGCGCATGACCGATATCTCATCGCGATTTGAATATATACCAAGAAGTATGGTGTTAAACGAAACAAGTATGGCAACTATTGTCAGAAATAGAGCGGCTAGAATTCCTATCTGGCGCGTAACGCGGATAATCGCCGCCAAACGGTCAATAACCGCTTGGTTCTGGTTATAGGTGATATTCTCAACCAACTCGTCAGACACTATGTTTTCAAGAAAAGATGCGACGATTGCATATTCTTCCGGGTTTTTCGCTTTTACATTTAATGATGCCGAAAGCGGATTCTCATCAAGCTCCTCAAGTGCCTGTGTGATAGTCTCGTCTTCCTCGTGACGAGCACGGAATATTTCAAGCGCCCTGTCTCGAGATATATACTCGACTTCCTTCACTTCGGCCATCTCTTCAAGGCTTCTCTTTACCCTCAATATCTCATCCTCCGGCGTATTAACCTTGAAATACACACTTATATCGATTTTGTCCTGTATAGACTTAAGTGCGGTGTTGCCCACCACACCAACAATAATCAGTCCCTCGAAAACGAGCAGGGCAAGTAGTATTACAACCATCGTGGCAACGGAGAGCAATCTCTGCCGCCAAAAAATCTGAAGTCCGTATTTGATTAGGCGATATAGTGTGGTTACCATAACTTCCCTAAGCCAATGAATACCTTCCCTTCTTCTCGTCCCTTGCAACTCTGCCGTTCTCTAAAACGATAACACGCTTTCCGAGCTGGTTCACTATTTCTTTGTCATGAGTGGCAAGAATAACGGTTGTACCAAGTTCATTAATCTGAGTAAGCAGGTTTATAATCTCAAGGCTGTTAAACGGGTCAAGATTCCCAGTTGGCTCGTCGGCCACAACAACGTCGGGGCGATTAATCATAGCCCTTGCAATTGCAATTCTCTGCTTCTCTCCACCGGACAGCTCATGTGGAAAATTCTGCCCCTTATCACTTAATCCAACCAAATCAAGGGCCTCATGGACCAGATCCTCTATATCGCTCTGCGCCTTCCCCGAGACCTCAAGGGCAAAAGCGATGTTCTCATAGGCGTTCTTAGTTGGTAAAAGGCGGAAGTCTTGAAAAACAACACCGATATGGCGTCTTAGCTGGGGCAGTTCCTTGGAATCTAATTTTCCAACGTCATAGTGCCCGAAAATAACCCTGCCCCTCGTTGGTTTCTCTTCTGCAATAAGCAGTTTAACAAGCGTGGACTTGCCCGCACCGGAACGACCAACAATAGAAACAAACTCCTTCGGTTCTATCTTGAAAGTTACGTCAATGAGTGCCGGATTACTATGGTTGTACTGCTTCGAAACGTTCTGAAAACTTATCATATCAACTATTTGCCTGTTAATTGTAACTCGGCCTCAATAAATTCATCAAGCCCGCTTCCGTCCAAAACGCCTTGAACGTCTGAAGTCTCTATATTTGTGCGATGATCTTTAACCATCTTATATGGATGTAAAACATAAGAGCGAATCTGGCTTCCCCACTCGGGCTTCGCCTTTGTTTTAAGTTCCGACAATTCTTGGGCTTGATGCATCTCCATCAATCTAACGAGTTTTGCCTTTAAAAGCTTCATTGCGTGTTCGCGATTCTGCGCCTGCGAACGCTCCGAACTCGACGCTGCAGAAATGCCGGTTGGTATATGAACGAGGCGAACGGCAGTTTCAACCTTATTAACATTTTGCCCCCCAGGGCCGGATGAGCGTGAGAACTCTATCTTTAAATCATTTTCCGGTATCTCGACTCTGTCAGTATCAAGTTTATGAAGCTCCGGTAGAACCTCCACCAACGCAAATGATGTGTGTCGAAGCTGTTTGGAGTCGTACGGAGAAATTCTGACAAGGCGATGCACTCCACTTTCATTCTTCAGGAAACCATAGGAATAACTGCCGTTAATCTCTATTGTATTACCGTCAACCTCTTTTACTCTCCAGCCCCGGGACTCCGCATACTTTGAATACATTAAGAGAAGCGTCTTTGACCAGTCCTCTGCGTCATCACCTCCCGCTCCGGCAAAAGTGGATATTATAGAGTTGCCCGTATCATACTTCCCTGAGAGAATTGCCTTCTTCTCAAACTCTTTTAGTTTCTTCTCGGAATCAATGTTGTCAAAGCCCTGTATAAGCTCGCGCAAAAGACCCGCTTCTTTGGCAATTTCCTCCGCACTAGAGCGGTTGTTTTTCCAAAGCTCGGGGTCGGAAATCTCAGAATCAAGCTCTTTCAATTTTATACGCTTACCAGCGAGGTCAAAGCCTCTCGCCTAAGCGGCGAGTAAGCTCTTCCAAATTATTATTATCTTGCATAACCATATTATGTAATGTAGCGGATTTCCGATGATTATCCCGTCTGAGCCAGCGGTCGGATTCGAACCGACGACCTCCGCTTTACGAGAGCGGCGCTCTAACCGCCTGAGCTACGCTGGCTCAGACGGGATAAGTCTACGTCACCTCCCTTAAAAAAAGTACGAATGCCGTAATGGCAAGTCCGACATCCCTAAATGTAATATCATCTACCCCGAAAAATATCAATATTGACGTTATTCCCAGAAACGCAACTGCGGAGAAAAATGGGCGCCAGAAACCTGCAAGTATTCCGGCCGCCGTAACAATCCAGACAAACCCGTGCCCGACAAGAAATACTTCCGGATCCATATATTCAGAGACAAAAGGAGGTACAAAGCCCACCCAATCCAACGGATGCAGTATCCCCTTTATTCCTACCCAAAGGATGGGGAAAGACACGGCAACGCGAAGAAGCCAATCTTCCTTATCAAGTATTCTTTCTAAAATCCTATACATTAATAATGTGTCTTATTACCTTTCCTATTACGTATGCTATAGCCGAGGCCGTTCCTCCAATAGCAAGCATCTCAACCCCCAAAACAAACCAGTTCCTGTCTATTGCGATTCTCCTAAGCGCACCTACACCAAATAAAGTTATCCCTGTCGCAATAATAGCTATAGTAAAACTGTCCACTGCAAAGAATATATATGGAAGTAATGGTAATGTACCCGCAGCTATAAAGCTTACGAGCGTAAGGAAAGATGGCACAGATATTGATTTACCGTAAATTCCCCCATCCGTTTCAATAACCTCTTTCTCCGAACGCGATCCTATGTAGTCACTTGCTGCCATTGAGAATCCGTCGGCGAAGAGATTTGCAAAACCCAGTATAAGGATAACATCTGTAGATAGAGACGCCCCGACGGCACCTGCAACCACAGCGAACGTTGTAACAGCGCCATCGTTGGCACCATATATCATATCTTTCATGTATTTAGCTAAGGACTTCATATGGTACCTGTAGAAAGTTGAGCGGGATACGAGAATCGAACTCGCGTCTCTTGCTTGGGAAGCAAGTATACTACCACTGTACTAATCCCGCACCTGCTATTCCTCATTTTCGTGTTTTGGAACTATAATTATCAGTTTCTCGTTAGGGAGCCTGTAATTAAACCTTGCCCTGAGCTCCTTTTCCAAATTGCGAGGGTTGGAAAAATATTCCATCTGGGAATTTAATCTCTCGTTATCCTCATTAATCATATCAACTTCATCGGCAACCGAAGATATTTCCGCTTTAAGCTCACGCCTCTCGATATCTGTGTCGTAGATATTGAACAACAGAAAGCCGAAGATAGCGACAAAGAAAACGATTATTACAAGCTTAAATCCCTTTTCCATATTTCTAACTACAAGTCTAAGTTAGTATGTGCTACTTTTTCAATAACTCTCTAAAAACCTCCACCGGAACATCGACGCGCCCCCTTTCCCTAAGCCTCTTTTTACCGGCTTTCTGCTTCTTCAGCAATTTATCCTTTCTCGTCCTGTCGCCGCCGTATAGATAGCCGGTTACATCCTTCCTAAGAGCGGGGATGTCCTCGCGGGCAACAATGTTACCGCCTACAGCCGCCTGAACAGCCTGAGCAAACTGTTGGCGCGGCAAAAGGTCTTTAAGTCTCGCAACCATCCTTCTTCCCTCACGGTCAATATCCTTTTCCGGAATAATTCTAGAGAGGCCCGTAACTTTCTCACCGGCAACCAATATATCAAGTTTTTTAACCCTTGCCTCCTTATAGCCGGAAAATTCATAACTAAAAGAGGCGAACCCCTGCGAGACTGACTTAAGTTTGTCGTCAAAGTCCAGAATCAAATCCGCAAGCGGCATATCCGTAGATAACCTGATACGACCGGAACCTTTAATGCTATTACCCACCTGGCCGCCGATTGTGTGCGTCTCAATATTTCCAAGGCGGAAAATATTTCTCAATTCAAGAACGGAACCAAGATACTCGCTCGGTGCGATAATATCCAAATTAACATACGGCTCCATTACCCGAACGTAATCGCTTGGAAAGTCTTTTGGATTTTCGACGATCACCTCCTCCCCATTCCTAATCTCTACTCTATATGCTACTGACGGGAAACTATTTACGACATCCTGCCCGAACTCACTCGATAACCTCTGCATAGTAATCTCAAAGTGCAATCTTCCTAGAAAGCCACACTTGAATCCCCGCCCAAGAATCTCACTCAAATCCGGCGAGAAAGTCAACGATGAATCGTCCAAGCGCAGCTTATGCAGAGAAACTCTTAAGTCGTCATAGTCGTTGGTGTCTTTCGGATAAATTGAAACGAAGACGACCGGGTTCGGGACTTGAAAACCCGGTAACGCTTCCCCTCCTATGGTATCCCCTATCCTTATTGCATCCGGGTCTTTCAGTCCGGTGGCAATGTATCCGACCTCGCCGACGGATATGGAATTTGCTACTGAGAGCTCCGGAGCGAAAAATCCCACTTCTTTAATCTTAAAATCTTTCTTCAAAGACATGAGCCGTGCTTTATCTCCGGAGCTGAATTCACCGCCAAACACTCTAACAAAGGCAATGACTCCTTTATGGTCATCATAAAGGGAACTGAAGATTAGGGCTGATTTTTTATCCTTTGTCTTCGGCTCGGGGACATCGCTCACGACTGCATCAAGCAGTTCCTCAACGCCATCGCCGGTTTTTGCAGAAACGCGATGTATCTCCCTGCCCGGAACGCCAATAAGCTCCGCGAGCTCAATACAAAGCTCATCAACGCCCGGAGGATTAAGGTCAACCTTATTAACCGCTCCTATTATCTTTAGCCCCGCACTGCGCGCAGACTCCAAATTTGCTAGGGTCTGCGCCTGTATTCCCTGGCTTGCATCAACAAGCAGTATTGCTCCCTCTACCGCCTTTAGCGCCCGGGAAACCTCGTAAGAGAAATCACCGTGTCCGGGCGTATCAATAAGATTCAAAATCACGCCTTTATAATTCATCCTAACGGGCGCCATCTTGATTGTAATGCCGCGTTCTCTTTCCAGTTCCAAAAGATCAAGATACTGCTCACGCATTTTTCTCGGAGGCACCGTCTCGGTTATTTCTAAGAACCGGTCTGCCAGAGTGCTTTTACCGTGGTCGATATGGGCAATTATAACGAAATTTCTTATCTTCATTATTTAATCCGAAAGGGAGTTGCTCAACGAGAGTCGGAAATGAGGGTAAGTGCGGCTGTGAATCTTCCTGGTATGATGCTTCCCCTATACTCAAATACGGGACCCATTGTTTCCCTCCAGATAAACCCGGGAGGGGCTTCTATAGAATACATAAATTCCGACTCAACGCCAGACTGTTTATCAAAGACAAATGTGTAGCGCATACCGTTGCGCAGATTAACTGTCCCTGCGCCATATTTCAGCTTAAGCCCGCTCGTGTCGCCGGCGTCGGTACTGAACCAAGCTGCAAAAACCTTCTTCCCCGATTCAACGTAGGTCTCGGCACCAATGGAATCTATGACTTCACGCGTACTCTCAATGGCGGAAGTCAGCGGGTCAACGGCATATCCTTTGCCGCTGTAGTCGACAAGCGGGGTAATCTTCTTCCGAGTGACTCCGTCCATCGACTCAAGAGACGCGTCCGGAACGGTGAAAACTTTTATAAAATTCTGATTTCTCGCCCGGTAAAGAGGCTCTTCCTCGTTTTGCCCAGAATGACTGCGTGTTACCAGAAGCTCGTCGTCTATATTCCCTTCTTGGTTAATCTTGGAGCTAAGCGTAATACTCTGCTTTATGAAAATATCCGACTTGCCGCCGGCTATATTCGCATTTACAACAGCAAGATAGTCACCCGAGAAATCATCGGGGATATCAAACACCGTACCGCCGAACCCCATCCTCTCTACAAATCTCTGCAGCCTCCCGTCTCTAAAGTAAACCTTAAGGTCCTTGTCAATTGCGCTTTCAAGAACGGCAGAGATCAAATCTTTTTTACCGCTATCGTCCAATTGTTTTATCCGCTCAAGCAGTATAGGGGTCATAGCACCGAGAATTTTCTTCGGATTCTCGCGCGGGTTCTCCTCGCGCGAATTCTCAACCTCATCACGAACCTCAAATATAAAATTATCCCTGTCTAACGTAACGCCGTATTCAGGAATCTCAATCGGGCCCGTTATTGCCAAAATGCTCTCAACAAAATGAGAGTTGAAAGCCACCACGCCATCGAATTTCACGCCGCTCGCGGTATAAACATCTGATGCCTCAAGTAAAACAAGCGCTTTCTCTGAAGAATCGGGAAAGTTAAAGAACCAGTTCGCATCTCTTGCTCCCCATTCCCCGGTAATACCTTGGAGCTGTATCGGCGGAATAACTTTAAGATTAAGCCGCCTATCCGGGAAATAGATATCATTGACTTTAATTTCCTTGACCGAGCCTCTTTCTATAACTGCCTCCGCATAGCTTCCCGTAAAGCCGCCGGACGGTCTTATCTCAGACTGGTTTTCAAAAAGAACTATTATACGGCGCGGTTCATCTGTATCCAAAAAAGCGATGAGGCCTCTTAATCCGTCTCTGAAATCCGATATATTCCCGATGGCGGATTGCGCCCCGCCGGGCTGAAGTGTCCCGAGTTTTGACAAGTACCCGGTCACATTTATTCCAATATCATCGAATTTATTGAGGCTATTATCTATATTCTTGAGATGGGATATGACTTCCTCGCCGCCCCCGGAAAATACCAAATCAAACCCGTGGTCACTCAGAAACTTAACACTCGCCTTAATATCCCTGAACGCCGAGATAGCGTCGCCTATCTTACCGAAAACACCGAATAGTGAATCTCTAGGGCCCGGCTCAACCGAATCGGTGCTTCCCGCAGACTCCTCATTCCCTATACCAAAAAAACTCGTTATTGAGGCGCTGAACCCGCTTGCATTCGGTGAAAAGCCAGAATTATAAATCCCGTATCCGCCTAAAGAAACAATTAAAACAATTGCGGCAATGACAAGCGCCTCCTTCACGGGAAATTCCCTCTTCGGAGGGCGCGGAGGCCGCTTCGGCCCTCTCCTTACCGGAGGTTTTATATCATGAAGAACGAGGTCTATATTTCTTCTTTGATTAGCGCTCATAATGACTTGTGATAGTCTTCTCGGTTAATCATACGGCTGTGGGGTCGAAAAATAAAATTGCCGCTGTTTTAGCGATTATCTTCATATCCAAAAGAAAAGAGGCATTATCTACATAAAACTTATCAAGCTCCAGCTCCTTCAAAAACGGAAGACTTGAGGCGCCGCTCACCTGTGATAATCCGGTAACCCCGGCACGGGCAGTAAGCAGGTTTTTATACTCATCGGGATAGTGTATAACCTCACCCGGTTCATGCGGCCTTGGACCAACGAGGGCAAGTTCTCCTCTTAGAACATTGAAAAGCTGGGGAAACTCGTCTATACGGAACTTCCTCAGCAAACGACCGGTCCTCGTTACCCTCGGGTCTTTCTTTATCTTAAAAAACGGGCCGTCGCTCCGTTCATTAAGATGAACAAGCTCCCTCTTTTTCTTCTCGGCATCCGCCACCATTGAACGGAATTTATACACCATTATAGTTTTCCCGTTACTCACCCTTTCTAATTTCACAAAGACCGGGCCGTTGCTATCTGCCTTTATCGCTATTGCAACAATCGGAAACAGCGGCAGGGCAATAAGAATCGCTAAAATTGCCCCCAAAATATCCGTTAGTTTTTTCCACAGAGGATAATTCACTATTACAAGTTAGAATTATACTATGTACGACCTATCGACCATAATTCTTTCGTATAACGACAGGGAACTGCTTGAAAAATGCCTGAAATCTTATGAGGGGATAGAAAACCCTCCAACGAGTGAGGTTATAGTCGTTGACAACGGTTCTACCGACGGGTCGCTTGAAATGCTACACACAGACTTCCCCAACGTGCGCGTCATAAGAAATCCGAAAAATGTTGGTGTAGCAAGGGCGCGGAATCAGGGAGCGCGTGAGGCAAGGGGCAAGCACCTATTTTTCCTCGACTCCGACACGGAGATAAACAGGGATGTCATATCCACCCTTTTCGGCTTTATGGAAGAGAATATGGACGTAGCGGTAGCGGGGCCAAAACTCATAAATCCGGATGGGTCGCTGCAATATTCGTGCAGGACGTTCCCGACACCACTTACATTCTTTATGAGGGGCCTTAAAATCGGGAAGAGAAACCGGTTTATGAGGCGCCACTTAATGGAAGGGTTTGACCATAATAGCCGTTCGGCCGTCGACTGGATGATTGGCGCGTCATGGATGATGAGACGCGAGGCGGTAGAGGATGTGGGATTGTTTGATGAAAAATACTTCTTCGGATACGAAGACCCTGATTACTGCTACAGAGCAGGCATAAAGGGCTGGAAAATCGCGTATATCCCCGACGCGGTTGTAACACACCACTATAGGCGCAGGAGCGCAAGGGGCTGGATATTTAACAGACTCAAGTGGTCTCACGCTAAAAGCGCACTCAGGTTTTTCTGGAAGAAGTACATAAGAGGATTTGACAAGAATACGACGTAAGTGTTAGCCTTGCAGAGGTTCATTTTGGAACGGCTGCAATTACAGGCTGGATGAGTCTTTTGAAGGCCAATAGCTTAGACAAAAATTGACCCACAAAACACTCACCCACTCAGCACTCTTTCTATCGATCAAAACGGAGGTTTCTGCCGTGAATAAGGCTGTACTAGAATTGCCGCTCGGAACGAGGCGCAAGTATGCCCTGATGCTGTGGGAAAAGTGCTTCGGGGAGGAAGAGAGGGGGCTTGCAGAGAAACTCGTGTCCCTCCATGAACACATCGATGAAGAGCGGAGCACGACTGCACTACGCCCGAGGCTATGGCTATGGAGGAAGAAGCGCGAATTGCGCAAGGTGCAAAAGAGGAAAACGACCCTATTGGCCCTGAGGGGCGCCATAGCGTCGAGGAAATTTGAAGCCGCTCTCCATATACTCGAGTTGGAGCTCTACGACATGAGAGTCATGGGAATCCCCAATGGGAAGCTCCTTGGCTATACCCTGAATCTGAGGGAGGTTATCAGAAGCTTGAACGACGAGATAGCCGCAAGTTCGGCCGTGAGCTGATTCCACACACCCGCCCAGGGGACACACGTCCCCTGGGCTTTACTTTTTCCTAAGCCCCAGACACTTTTTATCCCAGTACCAGAATCACCTGCGGCGACACGATACGGGACTGCGCGTTGTCATGCACCATGACAACGCTTGAATTTTTTACCCGAGCCGCAGGGACAAGGGTCATTCCTCCCGACTTTCTTGAACTTCGGGTCATGAAGAACGGCAGACCTTCTCTGTTGCTCCACCTCCTCTTTCGTAAGTTCCCTTATCCTGAAAACGTTTCTGAACACCCACTCGTCAAAGTGAACCTGCATTCTTTCAAAAAAATCCTTTCCCTCTCTTCTGTATTCAACTAAAGGATCTCTCTGTCCATATGCCCTTATTCGAACCGATTCAGTTATGGCCTCTATATCCTCAAGGTGATTCATCCAAAGAAGGTTCAAAATGACCAGGAACTGGCTACCGACCGCTTTTAGAATCACGTCACTCATATTGGAGATCTTCTCCTCGACAAATGCCTTTACCTTCGCTATATCTCCCTCCTCTGCAATCTCGTGAGGAATGCCTGACTGCTCAAACATCTTGTGGAGTTCATCGCTATTCACTCCGCTGTTATCCAATGACGCAATAAAACTCGTAACCGATTTCCCTATAATTTCCCTGATTTTCTCGGGGTCGTTAATCAGAACATTGCTATTCCCCTCTTTCGGAGTACTTACCGCACGGACAATCTCCTGCCTGCGCCTGTAAAAGGCGAGGCGCTGCTTATTCAATATATCGTCGTACTCAAGAAGGTGTTTGCGAGAATCTAGATTGAATCCCTCAACCTTGGACTGCGCCTGCGATATTGCCTTGGAGACCATCTTGTTTTCAATGGGCATATCATCGGGTAAATCAAACCTTTTCATCATATTCTGCAGCCTGTCTCCGCCAAATATCCGAAGAAGATCGTCCTCCAAAGATAGGAAAAACTGGGATGACCCGGGGTCCCCCTGTCTGCCGGCACGGCCACGGAGCTGGTTATCAATCCTTCTCGCCTCGTGACGCTCGGTCCCGACAACATGCAGGCCGCCAAGTTTCTTGACCTCATCTGCTTCGCCAGGGACCGGCGGGTTGCCTCCAAGCACAATATCAACCCCCCTACCGGCCATGTTCGTCGCAACTGTAACAGCACCCTTCCTGCCCGCCTGGGCTATTATGGCACCCTCACTCTCGTTATTCTTCGCATTCAAAACCTCGTGTGGAATATTTGCCTTGGAAAGAAAACCGGAGAGCATCTCGTTCTTATCAATCGAAACGGTTCCTAAAAGCACCGGTTGACCCTTACTATTGCGCTCCTTTACGTCTTTGACTATGGCCCTATATTTGGCGTCCGCCGTTTTGTAGACAATATCGGTCATGTCGTCACGCACGAGAGGCCTGTTTGTCGGGATTGTAACAACCTCCATTCCGTAAACCTTATGGAATTCCTCTGCGGAGGTCTGTGCCGTACCAGTCATACCAGACAGCTTCTTGTAGAGGCGGAAATAATTCTGGATTGTTATTTGTGCTATTGTTTTTGACTCCTCCCTGACCGACACGCCCTCCTTCGCCTCTATCGCCTGGTGAAGCCCGCTGGAATAGCGGCGCCCGTGCATCAGGCGCCCCGTAAACTGGTCAACTATAATCACCTCGCCGTTCCTGACAACATATTCTCTATCGCGCTCAAACAACGCCTTGGCCTTCAGGCTCGCCTGCAAATAATGGACCAGTCTAAGATTCTCGACATCATAGATTTCCTTAATACCGGTGAGTTCTTCGATTTTGTTTATACCCGGCTCAAGTATCTCAACAGACTTGAGTTTTTCATCAACGATATAGTCCTCATCTCTAACAAGGTGTTCAACCGCTTTCGAGAAAACCTTGTAATAATCCGCCGACCCAGTATCCGGAGAAGAAATAATAAGAGGGGTACGTGCTTCATCAATCAAAACGGAGTCTACCTCGTCAACTATGGCGAAGCTCAAATTGCGCTGTACCTGTTCGCTGACATCACCCCTCAGATTATCCCGCAGATAATCAAATCCGAACTCGTGATTTGTCCCATATATTACGTCTGCCTGATAGGCCTCGCGACGCGATATAGGCCTTAGGAAATCCTCCTGAATCGCAAAACTTCCCGTTGCATCACGCTCGGCATCAATCTCATCTAGACTCTTCTCCGGAGCTTTCCACTCGGGGTCATACATCATTGCCCCCTCGTGCACAAGACATGCCACGCTAAGACCCAAGAAATCATATATCTGCCCCATCCAGACCGTATCACGCTTAGCCAAATACTCATTGACGGTTATAACATGAACACCGCCTCCGGGAAGCGCGTTAAGATAAATAGGAAGAGTAGAAGCGAGCGTCTTTCCCTCACCGGTGCGCATCTCCGCAATTCCCTGCTTATGCATGACAATTCCTCCCCATAACTGCACATCAAAGTGCCTTTGCCCGAGAGTGCGCTTTGCCGCCTCTCTCACCATGGCAAAAGCACGGGGAAGCAGATTATCAAGTTCCTCTCCGTCTTTTGCTCTCTTCCCAAGAGCAATGCCTTCGCTTTTTATATCAGAGTTGCTTAACTTACCTATCTCTTCCTCTAAGGAATTGATGGTCTTTATTTCTACGGGAGATTTCCTGCCCTTCACCGAAGGGCTATTTCTAAAACCAAGCTTCATAATGCTAAAAATGAGATGTCTTGTATTTGCGGATCTCCCTCTGAAGAATTTGCTTTACCTTGTCTACGGCAACTCTCACGTCCTCACCGTCGTGGTCTGCATTCAGCGTGTTTCCCGGGATATGCAAGGTGGCTTGCGCGTGGTAAACGGCACCGTGGCGGTGATGTTGCGTCAATCTACCTACTTCAACTCTCGCATACACGGAACTGTCGTAAAGATCTCCCAATAATTTCTCCACGCCGCCTATTTTATCTTCTATGTATTCCCTAAGCGGTTCAGTCAACTCTATACCAACCGATTGAATATCTATCCTCATAGCTTTGCTATTATACGTATCTGAAAGGCAAAGAGCAAAAACTATCCGACTATCCTTATTTCCTCTTCTATATGAATGCCAAACCTGTCCATAATCCTGTTTTTTACATACTGAATCAGCTCCAGCACGTCTCTTGAACTGGCACTGTTAACATTGACTATGAACGCCGGATTTTTATGTGACACAACGGCGCCGCCAACTCCGAATCCCTTCAACTTGGCTTTGTCCATAAGATATCCCAGCGGAATCACGGGGAACGGGTCTGTTTTTATGGCGTCTCGGTGAGGGGCAACAAGGTCCTCCGTGAGATCATCAACGGGAACGTTCTTAAAAATACTCCCTATATTCGGGTATTCAAGGGGCTGCCTCTCCCTGCGGTACTTAACTCTCGATTGCATGCCTTCATACAAAATCCTCTTGTCTCCGCGTTTCAGCCCGAGTGTAGCACTAAGGATAATCTCGGGAAGCTTTTTCTCCTTAAATATGCTCATTCGGTAACCAAAGCCGCACTCATGATTGGGCCTGCGTACAATCTCAAGCGTATCCATATTCAGGCTCTCAACTTCCAAAACAATATCTTTCATTTCTCCCCCGAAACAACCGGCATTCCCGTAAATTGCGCCGCCAAGAGTCCCCGGCAGTCCGCCAAAGTAATCAAGGCCGGCCATTCCCCGTGTAATCGTTTTTTCGACAATTTCCCCCATATCAATACCCGCACCGGCTCTAATCAGCGTATCGTCAAATTCCATAAATCTGATTGCCGGCTTCACGACAACTCCGTCTATCTGACCGTCGCCCCAAAGTATATTCGTTCCGCCGCCAAGTATGAAAAGCGGCAGGCGCAGATCTTTCGCCGTTTTAACAACGTCAGCAAGCTCGTCAACAGTATCCGCACGAACAAAATCCCTGGCGGTCCCGCCTATATTTATACTGCTAAAATTCTTTAGGCTCACCTGCTTACCTATTTCCATAAAAAACAAAGGGAGCGACCTGGTGCACGCCTGTACCTACCTGGTGTTAAGTGAGTGCCCGTACGAATCGCTCCCAAGGGTAATTGTAGTATGCTATTCACGAAAATGGAATGATTACGCCTCAAGAGATATCGCATCTGCTTCGTCAAATTCTCTCATGTAAACTTTCCTAAGGAAACTTCGGTTCCTGACATCCACAGTCTTAAAATTACGTAGCGACCCCTTAATGCCGACTAATATCTCGTTTGCCTGATATGTTGATGGGGCTGAAACAAGGATGCGGCCGTTTGCGACGAATGTTTTGCCGCGCTTCTTCTTAAATATAAATTGGACTACCGCGCCCTCGCCTATCTCGTTCACCTTTGAAAAATCTATCTTCCCCGCATCAAGACTTTGCAGATTGCCGCCCTCTTTCATATACGCACCAAGCTGTACGCCGCCGGAATGATACATATCATATCCATCCGCTCTTTCAACACTAAGTGCCCCTTCCGCCATCTTAACCCGTCTTGGTGGCACAATAATATATGTATTTACATCATTTCCAAGCTGGTGAACCGCAATCTCGAGGGTAAGCGGCACGCCAACGGCATCTATTATATCCTTTACACCCTGCTTCTCTCCGCCCTTTACTCTAAGTATCTCAATGCCGCCAAGCCTCTTAGACTTTCTATAGGCGTAAACCCTGACTAGATAAACTAAGCAGGACAGCGAAAGCGCTGATAGAATAATTAATGCGAGTGTTATTGGCGTTACATAGAGCGGCATTGTAAAATATTTACATTATGAACAAAAAGGCCTGGCTTCTCATTGTCATAATAATTATAGCTTCGTTCCTCCGCCTCGCAAATATAAATACGGCGCCGCCCGGACTTTATCCAGACGAGGCAATAAACGGAAACAATGCGGTAGAGGTGCTCTCCACGAAAGAATTCAGTGTCTTCTATCCGGAGAATAACGGAAGGGAGGGGTTATTTATTAACATTCAGTCTCTATCCGTGGCGGCTTTGGGGAATGAGCCCTACTCACTGAGGATCCCGAGCGCGATATTCGGGATACTGACCGTACTTGGAATTTACTTCCTTGCAAAAGAATTATTCAACGGCAGCAAAAATACAGCACTGCTCGCATCGTTCCTTGCCGCAACGAGCTTCTGGCATATAGTATTTTCCAGAATCGGGTTCAGGGCAATAATGGCTCCCTTCTTTTTGGTATGGGCAAGTTATTTCATACTTCTCGCCTTAAGGAAACGTGAGAGCGGCGGCAAATTTTTGCCGTTTCTATTACTCCCAGGGATTGGGGGCATTATGTACGGGCTCGGATTTCACTCATACATAGCGTATAGAGCGACTCCGCTGATATTCCTCGCGCTACTGCCTTTTTACTACAAAAAGAAATGGTTTTATGGAGTTGCAGCGGTATTTTTGCTGTTCACCATAGCCGCAGTATTACCGCTGGGAACTTACTTCATTCAAAACCCTGCGGATTTCTTTGGACGAACGGCTCAAATTTCCATTTTCGACTCACCATCGCCAATTAAAGATTTAATAATAAACAAGCTAAAGACACTGGGAATGCTTTTCTTTGCCGGTGACTCTAACTGGAGGCATAACCTTTCAGGACGCCCGGAGCTGTACTGGCCCGTTGGAATAATGTTCATATTCGGTGTATTTGATGGTGTCCGGTCATTGTTTAGGAAACTCTTTACAAGAAGACAATCGGAGAATGCGCTTGCCTACACATTTTTGTTCCTTTGGTTTGCGGTTGCTATGCTGCCCGTCATAATCTCAAACGAAGGGATACCCCATGCGCTCCGCGCAATACTAATGATACCGCCAACGCTTATACTCGCATCTGCAGGCGGAATATCAATACACGGTTACTTAAAGAAACGGGTTAGAAATGAGATGGTATTAAAAGCGGCATCAACGGCCCTCCTGATAATACTAACAATAGAGGCGTACAACACATACTTCGGACGCTGGGCAACCGATGAGAACACAATCGGGGCGTTCAATCAGAATTACGTTGACATTGCAGGAGAAATAAACGACCTGCC
Source organism: uncultured Candidatus Saccharibacteria bacterium (assembly GCA_964558045.1). GTDB lineage: Bacteria > Patescibacteriota > Minisyncoccia > UBA6257 > Colwellbacteraceae > CAZLBZ01. The sequence goes on along the minus strand of CAZLBZ010000002.1, from coordinate 5,490 downwards.
GTCAGAGACGCAGAAAATCGTTGTGGTTAACGCCGGAGGAGTATTAGTGAGGGGCGTGCCCATGCCGGCTCAAACCGTGATGTTCTTGACGGATTCTTTCATAAAGGAGAGGCGCGATAGAAAAAATATATCCTATGTTATCGGAGATGACTTCAATGAAAGCGGTGTTCCGGGTTCAGCAGTTGTCTTCTTCATTGACTAAACTTCCATATCTATGCCAGACAAATCAAACTACGCCTCATGCGGGCTGTTTATTGTAACTGTCTTCTTTTTAGATTTCAGACCGGAGACAATCTCTATAGCGCTCTTAGAAACTTTAAAATAATCGGCTAGGAGTTCAATAAGCTCCAGATTTGCCCTTCCCTCATGCGGCGGAGACGAAAGTCTTGCAATATAACCATCTCCATTTTTAGACAGCCCTTTAGTGCGTGAGTTCGTCTTAACCCTTACCGTCACCTTCATCGTAGAGAATATCTTTCTACTTCCCCGTAAATCGCTCCACTCTTTAAAAGCTTAGATTCCATAAGACACACTCTGGAAATATTAAGTTCGCCCTCTTTAATCTCGGGCTGCTTAAGCTTAACGTCTCTACTGATACTACCTCCGTCAAAGCGGGCAAGTGTAACGTGGACTATGGGTTTTTTATATGGCGCGCTATCCGAGAAGGACTTGAGCGCGGAATAAACCGACCTCGAAAGCTGCAGATAGCCGTTATTAGGGTCGGTAAAAACAGCCCATACCATTCTTGGGCTTCTTCCGGGCGGCCCGAATTCAATCTTGCTAAAACTAACCCTAAAAGGCTTTGTATCATCAATTGCCTCCTTCAGCGCAGAAGACACTTCATCAACCGCACTACTGTCCACATACCCTATAAAGTGAACAGTTATATGCAAGTTTTCATCCGGAATCCAGCGGATACCGGGTAAAGACAACACATTTCTCAAGGGAGATAACGCTGAAAGAAATTTATCGGGCAGTGGTATCGCAACAAACAGGCGCCTCCTCATACCTGAGCTTTGTCTTCCAGCTCTGCTTCAATTGTTTTTTGTCTAACCTCGTGCCTTGTCTTATAAAACTGAAGTAAGGAGAAAACAACAAGGCTGCCGACAATGATACCGAGTAGGTTAAAGAAAAATATCAGGAAATTGAACCGCGCAACCGTAAAATTCGCAGAGCTTATTCCAACTCCTATGAGGCTGAGTGGAGGAACAAGAGAAACGGCAATCGCAATGCCCGGCATAATGTCGATTACGTCCTTCCTCGCCCACGCGAAAGTACCCGCAACCCCCGCGGCAACGGCAACAAGGAAATAAAGAGACGCCGTGCGTGCGGTATTATCGAATATAAAAGAAGCTGCCGAGGAATCAAAAACAAGAGCGAGAATAAAGCCAGTAGCAACGATTATAAGAGAAGATTTCCCGATAAGTACAAGTGCTCCCCGAATTGAACTCAGCTCACCTATAGACAGCCCAAGAGCTATAAGAAGCACCGGCGTTAGAACCGGCGCGACAAGCATCCCCCCGATAACGATTGCCGCATTACTTATCAATATACCGGCGGTTATTATGAATGCGGAAAGGAAAAGGAGCGTGTAATAAACCGAGTTTGGCTTACTTTTTTCAAAGAGTTCGTCAATAGTTCTATACTGGTCAGATCTCCTAATTGATAAAATATCGTTTTTGGGGTTCTTTGTTATATTGTTCATATCAATCAAATTATATCTTAAAGGCTGGAAAACCGAAATTAAAACCTTAGGTAACTATTCCATCTCTCATAGAGCTCCCTCGTGGCGATTACGTCACGTGCACTGTATCTCGCTATATCAAGGAATTTTCCCTCGTTAAACAGCCTCGTAACGTCGTCCCCCGCAACCCCTTCCGACTTCGGGCTCTTTATCCCGAACGCTCTCGTGTACATATGCAGACTCCCTCCCTTTCGCATAGCTCCGTAGAAATTTAGCTGTTCGTACAGGTCGACATGCACGGCGCCGTCGGGGTGCTGGTATAGATAGCGTGCACCAACTAAGTTCTTAGTGGGCCTGATTCCATTAATAGCCGACCTTATCATCATAAACGGGATATCAAACGCCCTTCCGTTAAAACTTATAAACTCGCTGTAGTTCTCTGCTCCGTACCAAAATCCCTCAAGCATCTCCTTCTCGGTTGTCGGCTTGAATATGAAATTATCTTCCTCAAACCCGCTAATTTTCTCTCCGGGAGCCTGAAAATAAACGACACCTTTCTCCTTCTCACAGTCAAAAACACCAATAGCAACCACCTGGCTCGTAAGTGGGGAGAAAACTGTGTCATTCTTTACCTTACTAATCGCCGCCTCATAATCAGACGTTCCTTCCCGGTAACTCTGATTAATCCACTTTGTCAGTGCCTTTTGAGTAGTCTCGTCAAACTCATCGAAATTTTCCCCCGCAGTTTCAATATCAAAAACAAGTTTGGCCATTAGGGTAATAAATATGGGTTATGCTTATCCTTGCATAAATATATTAGTTGTCAATAAAAGTACTGTATTCAGCAACGAGAAAGCCACCGCGAGGCAGCTCTCTCGGTGGCTATTGAGCGTCAACGACCGCACCGCGGTCAAGCAACTCCTGTCTTACGCTCTCTGCGGGCACGTCTCTCGGCTGTACACCACGCTCAACCGCAAGCGCGGCTATAACACCCGCGACCTCCCCGCCGAGCATTTCCGTGGGCTGCATTCTCAATGAGGAGGCAGCAACCCTATCCACCCCGGCCGCCCGAACAATTCCCGGAAGGAATCCATCCACGTCAGCGGGGACGAAAATCCCTATCGGAACATCGTACACACCGTAACCGGAGCGGAGCTCGTCTGGACCTCCACACCCGTGGGAATCCGCCATATATCCGCCGATCATCACCGAGTCGGCAAAATGATCGACATCTCGTTCAACAAGCGTCTCCCATGTCAGCGTCTGCAGAGTAGAACCCTCCAGACGCCGCCCCTCCCTTGTGTACGGTATCGGGGGCATATGCTGTTCTATCTCATCCGGAATGATATTGGGCTCATCCCAGAAAAGACGAACAGCATCGTCGTATCCAAGGTCGTCCGCGATACCCCAGTCAAGGACGCCCAATTCATAGCGCTCGTACCACAGGTACGCATACATACGATGAAGGGCTAACTGGAGTTCATCGTGCCGCAACCCCGGATCGTCAATCCCAGATGGCGTCGTGAGACTGTCAACTGCATTGTTATTCAGCCCGCTCCTTGTAATGGCGGGCTTATCGTCCAACAACGCAAGTATCTCCTCCCGACTGTCAGCAAGAGCACGATAGCCGTGCTCGACTCCGGAAGACCACCTCTTACCCGCAAACTCACCAGAGGACCATCTGCCCCACCCTGGGAACTCACTGATGACATTTTCCTCACCGTCCACCCCGACTACCCTGCGGAAGGTTGACAGCCAACCCTCTACAACATCTTCGCCATAAAGGGAGGCAAGGTCATCAATGGCGTCCTCCGGGACAACCAGCTCATCTGGCACGCCATCGGAGTAGTAGTTCCTAACGGTGGACCAGGTTGTTTTCTGTGCGCACGACTGCTCGGGATACCCGACGGAGTATTCCAGGCCGTCGATCAGAGGGTACAAATCACTGAACTCGGTGCCGTCTATTACGACTCTGCCGAAGACAACGACATTGCTATCCGTGTCCTCAACTCCGATTACGACATTGTCCTTCTGGACCACAGAGTCAACACTCAGCCCGTCAATGATGGTCACGCCCGCCGAGTCCATCCAGTGCTCAAAGATATCGCGAACGACACTCGGCTCTGGACAGACCGTATCGGAACTGAAGTAACAAGGACCGAAAGCTGCCTCTCCGTAGTGCTCTTTCAGCTCTTCCATAAGCCGCATATAGCACCCGGAACCCTGCAGTAAATCCCGCGGCCCCGCATCATCCATTGTGGAGACGCCTGCCGCGGAAGACTGACCGCCAAGGTAACCGACATCGCTTAGGAGAGCTACGGACATTCCGCCCTCAGCGGACGCCAATGCGGCGCATACTGCGCCACCGCTCTCACCAACAACGACAACGTCAAAGTCATAGCTCCTCGGAGTCTGTTCAGTCACTACTGTTGTTGTAGTCGTAGTGGGCGCGGTCGTCGTAGTGGCCGTGCCAGGCATCGCTGCCACCCCAGGCTCCATCTCAGTTGTAGATGTTGTGGAAAACGAGGCCGCCACCGTTCCTCCACCTGCCGCAGGCAGGTTGCGAAAAACGGGGTAGAAGACGTTCACGACAATTGCCAGCGCAAGAACCGCAGAAAATGCAATTATCACCTTCCATGCAATGCCCCCAACCCTTCTCCGGGCACCTCTCTTACTCCGAGCTACGCCATCGGTGTTTCTTTTCCGATTTTCCATCTCATACCTCCATATTCTTTCAAACAGACAAATTAATTGTCAGGGAACTGTTGTGATAATGAAACAACCTTATAAGTAAGTTGTCAACAAAAAACAGCCATTAAGGCTGGCTAGGATGAAACACAAAAACTAAATTACTTAAAATTCTTAACTTCCTCTATATATTCTGGGAAATATCTTGGAATCTCTGAAAGGTCGAACTGCCTCAATATCGACTCTTTTGGCTCTCTTTTAAGGAGAAATTTGAACGACTCCTCAACAAGGTCAGCGGGGCTTATTTTGTCCCCCGTCCAGTCTTTATAGTCGGATTGTCTCACACTTACCCTGTGAGTTGTAGAAGAACCCCCTCTGTCTGTAACATTCACCTCAAACGAGTAGCCATCCTCGCCCTGCTCTATGAGGTTAACTTTTACGCTTGCCATAGCAGGTATGTGTTACCTTATTTCTCGCTAACCTCCTTCTTAGTTCTCTTGCTGAAGTAAAAGATATACAGAGCTTCCAGAAGCGCCATTGTGTTTATAACAAGCAAGGCAACAAACCATCCCTTGTGTTCGTTTCGCGCCGCTTTCCACAACGCCACTCCTTTCCATGGAAGAACCCATGCAAGAGCTGCAAGGAGCAGAAGGGTATTACCCTCAAAATAATTAAACATATGCAGATATTGTGCCATATTTTCGGTATTACCGCTATCTATATGGCGCCTTCCCTTTTCAGTATCTCCTTTTTCTTTTTCGACCCGCCGATGGCATTATAGCCCCCTACGTTCCCGTCGGAACGGATTACCCTGTGACAGGGAACGTTCGGATTTCTGTTGCTTTTCATAATATTGCCCACGGCGCGAAAAGCCCGCGGACTGCCCGAAATCTCCGCCACCTCCTTATATGTAAGAGTCTTCCCTCTCGGTATCTCGGACACAACCCTCAATACCCTTTCTTTAAAATCGCCTGATTTAACCATATGGAAATTATAATTTCTATCCCGAAAATGTTTAAGGGGACCAGCTTTCACTAGCCCCCTTTCATGTGGTCCCTGAGGAATGCGTGGACCCATGCCCAGATATCCCTCAGTCTCTCCGCCGCCGGCTCGTCCGG
>CAZLBZ010000001.1:14359-23099 GCA_964558045.1 uncultured Candidatus Saccharibacteria bacterium | reverse complement strand
AGTAGCCCTTAGCTACACCTTCGGCAAAAACATTCTTGAGCGCACTTGCCGCCGGACCAAGTTGTCCAGCGAGGTAACCCTGTAATTCGGATACGTCGCCACCCGTGCTCCCGAGTGTGAGGTCTCGAGTGTACGCGTAACATGCACCTGAAGCAGAAGTACCTCCTCCTAGAGCAAGAACCTGTGCCTGTAGGTCAGCGATTTGTGCTAAAAGCTCCTCAATAGTCGCACCATGTGCGGTAGGAACAACAAGCGCAGCGCCAACAAGCCAGACAGCAGTAGTTACAGCCAAAGCGGCTGCAACAGCTCTCATAGAAACAGTGTTAGTCATTTCAGTTTGTTTGTTACTTTTTATTTTTCTGCCCGATCAACGACTGACCGGACATGTTTTTGGTAAGACCGCGCACTACGCCATCATCGACCTGCCGCCTACTTCGTGAGGTAAATGGCTAGCTGATAACACATGCACAATCTCTAGCTGCTTATGATTAAATTAAAAAGCTCGCTTGTAAGCGAGGCAATAATAATGTCGTAAACGACAACGCATTATTTTGCGCTTGCCTCACTAGACCCGCAGGCCAAAGACCCAACGGGAACAAGCACTAAACTTATTGTAGTATATCAAGCTACACCGAGCCAGCAAAGTGTGGATAAACGCCGCACGGCCGACTGCACAATATACAACGTATATTCCGAAGCGGAGTTACAGCAAAACCCCCTCCTATATTCCGCCCGCATCGGAGCGTCCGGAGGCGGGTTCCGAAAGAAGAATACTATCCACGGCGTTCTTGCCCCCACTCTCGGAATCTTCCTCCATAGTATAAATATCTCCCGCGGAAACGGTCCTAAGATAGCTAAGCGGCCCGCTTCTGCTCCCGGCTCTTTCAACGAGTCCGGTTTCTATAAGCTTTTGGACATCTCCGCGCAGGGTACGTTCACTTACATCCGGAAACTCAGAAATAAGGTCTTTCATTCGGCAATCATCCGGAAACTGCCGGATAAACACCGCTATGGCTTCCTGGCGCTCCTCGGGATTAAGAAAATCGGACTCACTCCCGCTATTATTACCGTTCTTCTCATTAAAAAAATCATTTAAGTCAATTTCCTCTAATGCATCCGGCAGTTCGGCAATTGCCGAATCAGCCATACTTCCAAGGTTATTCAACTCCCTTCGCAGGACATTCGCGTTTACGCAGCTCAATTCTCCTACGGACTCGGAAAGATTAACAAGTCCGAGTATAGAATCTATACTCTTTATATCCGGGTTTTTAACCAAATCAACGGCGGATGCCTCAAGCTCCTTTCGTAGCTTCTGGTGCCTTACAAGCCTTGCAACGCGAAAAACCGCAAAACTTATATCGTGGGCTAAGTCCGCTGCTTTATAGTCGTTGGTCATCGGAGGTCACAATAGCAATGCCGGCTTACGTATGTCAAGGAACAGAGAAAGAGATGCGGGCTTTGTGATAAACTTTATTGTGAGATTCAGATGAGAAAACAAACACTGGTAATGGTTATATTGGACGGGTGGGGTGTAGGAGAGAACAACAGCTCAAACCCGATATATATGGCATCCCCACCGCAGATAAACTATATAAAACACACTTACCCCGCCGGCACCCTGCAGGCGGCGGGAATTGCCGTAGGGCTTCCATGGGGAGAGGAGGGTGACTCGGAGGTCGGGCACCTGACTCTCGGCGCCGGAAAGGTTATATACCAGCACTATCCAAGAATAAGCATCGCTATAAAAGACGGCAGTTTCTTCAGAAATGACGAGCTAATGGGCGCCTTTTCGCACGCGAGGAGCAACAAATCAAGGGTTCATTTCGTCGGACTTATAGGAAGCAGTAACGTACACTCCTCATTCGAACACCTCAAGGGCTTATTGGAATTTGCAGAGAAACAAAATACACAGGATATAAAACTGCATCTCTTCACGGACGGAAGAGATAGTCTGCAAAACGAATCACTTAAACTAATTAGTGAACTCCCTGAAGAAAAAATAGCTAGTGTATCCGGGAGATATTTTGCGATGGACAAGGACCTCCACTGGGACAGGACGGAGAAGACATATAACGTCCTTATCGGTTCCGGAGTACCGGCAAAAATAGAAAGCACCGACGCGGCAAGCGTAATAGGGCCGATGCATGCAAGGGGCATAACAGACGAATTTATAGAGCCTTCACTCCTACAGCCCGACGGGGTAATCAAGGAAAACGACGCAGTAATATTCTTTAACTTCCGTGAAGACGCGATGCAGCAGATGGCACAGATGTTTGCTAACCCCAACGCCGGGCAACCGCACACAATCCCGAAAAACCTCTACATAACGACGTTCACAAGGTATAGTAGAAAACTCAATTTCCCCGTGGCGTTTCCGCCGGAGAGCATAACAAACCCGCTCGGGAAGGTATTGTCCGATGCCGGAAAGGTGCAGCTGCGAATAGCCGAGACAATGAAATACGCTCACGTAACTTATTTCTTCAACGGATTCACCGAGCCACCCTTCGAAAACGAATATCGCGTGTTAATCCCCTCTCAAAACATAGTACGGCAGGATGAATTTCCCGAAATGATGGCAACGCAGGTTACCACAAGGGCGCTATCCGCAATAAGCGAGGGGGTTTACGATTTTATATTGGTAAATTACGCAAATCCCGACGTTATCGCCCATACCGGAAATTTTGACGCCGCAATGAAGGCGATAAACACCGTTGACGAGCAGATAGGCATACTAATGAAAGCCATCCTCGACCGCGGAGACATACTTGTAATAACATCTGACCACGGAAACGTGGAAAAAATGATAGACCAGAAGACCGGTATTCCAGAAACCACGCACAATAAAAGCCCAGTTCCCATATATGTCGTAACAAGGGGTTACGAGAGAAGTAAAAACGACGAGCTCGTCAGGGAAATAGAGAAAACGAGCACCGGAGTTCTCTCGGATGTAGCCCCGACCGTACTTGAGCTGATGAGAATACCAAGACCCACGGAGATGACAGGAGTAAGCTTGCTGCAATCCCTAATATAGGTAACATATAAATATCATGAAACTGGTTAAAAGGGTGGTGGTGATGTTTGTCGCAAACGGCATCAGCCTGTATCTGGCAAGTAAATACATTCCCGGAGTTACAATCCCGCTCGGCCTTAAAGAGCTTGCCCTTGTAACGCTTGTACTCACCTCAATAAACCTTTTTATAAGACCGTTTATAAAACTCGTATTCACTCCGGTAATAATTTTGACGCTCGGACTCGGAAGTATATTGGTAAATGCCGCAATTCTTTATTTCCTTGACTTACTTCTTCCCGCTGTTACAATCGAGGGGCTTATAGCGCTACTTATAGTTACGCTTATAGTAAGCACGATTAATGTAGTGTTAAATTTCTTAGTAAAAGCATCCTAAAAACATGTCCATCATAACCATCGGGCAGGTAGCAGCTGCGATAATAGCCATAACCCTCGTTCTTCTTCAGGATAGATCTTCCGCGGGAGCCGGAGGGCTGTTTGGGGGAGGCGGAGGCGGGGAGTTTTACCAAAGACGCCGCGGAGCGGAAAAGATAATATTTACAGCCACGATTGTTGCAACAGCGGTTCTGATAATTCTGTCCATACTAAATCTCATTATATAAACCCCTAGGGGGTAATCTCAACAATGCGGATAACCGATTTTTTAAGAAGAACTAAGGTATTTCAGCTTGTACAAACACTCTCAAAAAGGGAGAGGATTATTTTCATCGGCGCCATGATTGTATTTGTTGTCTCGCTTTTCTCGTATGGAACGCTTCTGGTACAATCCAACACATACGTAGCCGCTGCCGACGGGGGAATCTTTCGGGAAGGAATTGTAGGACAGCCAGTATTCATAAATCCAGTCGTTCCGGCAACAACGGTGGACAGGGACATAGCAAGGCTTGTCTTTTCAAGCGTTACCGAGGTTGCGGACAGTATAAAACGCTCTGATGACGGGACCGTGTGGAATGTGCGACTTAAAGAAAATGTATTCTGGCACGACGGCGAACGCCTCACGTCCGATGACATAATATTCACACTTGAGACAATACAAGACCCGGACAGCCGCTCTCCCCTAAACTCGAGCTTCAACGGCGTAGCGGCCGAGAGAATAAGTGAACTTGAAGTCCAGTTCGTTCTTCAAAACTCGTACGCCTTCTTTGAGAGCGACCACCTGAGCAACCTGCGAATCATACCAAAGCATATTTTTAGCGACATACCGGTACAGAATATCAGACTTTCGAGCTACGGGTTAAAACCCGTAGGTTCCGGTCCGTACGAGGTCGTTTCTTTCGAGAAGGGCGGCGACGGTATAATTACGAGCTTCGAACTGAAAGCAAACAAGCGCTATTTCGACGGAGAGCCGCATATCCAATCGTTTATCGTAAAGTTCTACAAAAAAATTGAGGACGTAATCAGGGCATACAATCTGGGACAGGTTGACGGATTCGGAATGAGCAGCGCCGAACCGCTTATAGAAAACAGTATTCACATAAGAAACACGCCGTATTACCTTGTGTCCCCAAGCTACTACGCAGTCTTCATTAACCAAAGCCTGGCGCCGGAGGCACTAAAGGATATTGAGACACGCAGGGCACTGAGCGGGACGATAGACAGGGAAAGGATAATTAAGAATGTCTTCCTGTCGCAGGCAACGCCGCTGTATGGACCCACAACAAAAGATGATAACCCCGCCGAGGAATACGATGCCTCACTTCTGCAGGATTTGGAGCTGAACCTCACGGTCCCGGAGGACCCGATACTCATAAAGACCGCTGAGGTACTGAAAGAGAATTGGGAATCCAACGGCGCGAAAGTTTCCGTCAATGTATTCTCGCTTAAAGATATTAAGGATGAGGTTCTGAGAAACAGCGATTATGAAATGATTCTTTTCGGGAACATTACGAAGGAAAACCAGGACCTGTTCGCGTTCTGGCACTCCTCGCAAAGATTTTACCCGGACCAGAATTTATCCCTTTATCAGAGCAAGTCCGTAGATGCGATGCTTGAAGAATTTAGGGAAACCTTTGATATAAATGAAAGAGAGGAAATACTTAACGAGATAAGCGGTGAAATCGCAGAAGACCTGCCGGCGATATTCCTGTATTCGCCGAGGTACGTTTATATAGCGGCTCCGAGACTTAAGGGGTTCGACAAGGGAACCGTAATAAACACGAGTGATGACAGATTCAAGGACGTTCAGAACTGGCACGTGGAAACCAGACGGGCACTATCAAATCCGGAAGCAAATTGACATTAGGCGGCCACTCACCTACACTGTAAGCACCTTAAAGACCTCATATTCTTGCACTTGATGATTGCCAAAAACTTGCGCACGACGCTTACATTTTCGGTAAAAAGCCCAGGTGGTGAAATTGGCAGACACGCAGCGTTCAGGGCGCTGTGAGCATTGCGCTCGTGGGAGTTCGAATCTCCCCCTGGGCACCCGCAAATAAAACTTAATAAAGGTTAAAGAAATAAATATAAATGCCACAAACAGCAAAAAGGGCAGCGGTTAAAAAACCGAGGAGAACCGCCGCAAAGAGCGGGGCACCGCGGGCAAAGAGTCCGGCGGCAAAGATACCCGTAAAGAAAAGAGTTTCAGCCCTCCCAAAGGGTGATTTTGTGCGCCTTGTCCCCCTCGGAGGACTTGAGGAGATAGGAAGGAATATGTCCTATATCGAATACAAGGACGAAATCGTCGTTACCGACATGGGCTTCCAGTTTCCAGAGGAGAGCACTCCCGGAATCGACTACATAATCCCGAACATAGAAGAGCTAAGGCCCAAGAAAGACAAAATTAAGGCAGTTGTCATAACGCACGCCCACTACGACCACATAGGCGCAATCCCCTACATAATCGGCAAGCTCGGAAATCCAACAATCTACACCCTAAAGCTGACTAAGGGGATTATAGAGAGAAGGCAGGAGGAATTTGTAAATGCGCCCAAGCTGAACATCGTAGAGGTTAATTACGGTGGCAAGAAGAAAGTTAGCGAGAATATAGAGCTTGAGTTCTTCGGAGTCGAGCACACCATTCCGGATTCAATGGGTGTTGTTATAAAAACCCCTATCGGGAATATCGTGAACTTCGGTGACTTCCGCCTCGACCGCGACGAGAAAGGGAATATATACAAGGTTAATGAAATAGAGAGAATTGGAAAGATGGGAGTGCATACCTTTATGATGGACAGTACAAATGCTTTGAGTGGAGGCTACGGAATAAGGGAGAAAGAGGTGGAAAAAAATCTTGAGAAGCTATTTAGTGAGGCAAAGGGGCGAATAATAGTCGCGACCTTCGCATCAATGCTTACGCGCATTGGAGAGATGGTTAAAATCGCCGAAAAGCTAAATAGGAAAGTTATCATCAACGGCCGGTCAATGAAGCAGAACGTCCAGATAGCCCAACAGCTTGGGTATATGAAGTTCAAGAAAGAGACGATGATCCCGGTTCAGGAAGTAAACAAACACAAGGACGAAGACATAATGATAATATCCACCGGTGCGCAGGGGGAACCGAATGCCGGGCTGATGAGAATAGTAAACGGTGACCACAAACACATCCAAATTAAAAAGAATGACACGTTTATCTTCTCCTCTTCGGTTATCCCGGGAAACGAGAGGAGTGTACAAAGCCTTACGGACAATATCGCCCGTCAGGGAGCCCGTGTGCACAACTCGAAACTGATTGACATCCACGCGAGCGGGCACGCACCACAGGAAGACCTGAAAATTACGATAAAGAAAGTAAACCCGAAGTTTATAATGCCGATTCACGGCTACTATCACTTCAGATATGTCGCCGGCGAGCTTGCGAGGGAGGCCGGTATAGCTGAGAAAAACGTCAGGCTGCTGGATAACGGAAGCGTCGCCTACCTCACAAAAGACGACTTCGTGATAAGTGAAGAGACGGTCCCCGCAAACTACATTATGGTAGACGGACTTGGTGTTGGGGACGTGGAGGAGGTTGTCCTGCGCGACAGACTGATGCTTTCAGAGGAGGGAATGATAGTTATCATCGCAACGCTCAACAGAAAGACCGGCCGACTCGTCAAAAACCCGGACATCATATCCCGCGGCTTTATATATCTCCGCGACAACCAAGAACTTCTAAAGGAGATTAGGATAAAGATAAAGGGGCTTATCGGCCGTATGCCCCGGCACCAGCAGGTTGACTCCGACTACGTTAAGTCTCTGTTCAGGGATCAGGTTGGCCAGTTTATCTTCAGAAAAACTCATCGCCGCCCCATGATACTGCCCGTAATTATCGAGGTATAAAACTCAAGCAATGGAGAAAATAAGAAAGAGCCCAAGTGGGCTCTTTCCGCCTGTATTAGAGGCCTCCGCTTATTTCTTACCCTTCTTTTTCTTGGCCATTGCCTTTTTAAACATATTTACAGGCTAGAGCGAGGGGCGACCACCCAGACCTCCTTTAGCTTACTCTTAATTCTAAGCCTGATTAATATGAATTGGAATGGCCGCAAGATGTTAATAACGCCGCCAACTTGTATCCGCGCCCCTTTTGTCTAAAACACATTCGCAACTATAATGGATGTATGCCAAATAAAATCGCCGTAAGCGGATTGAAACCATCCGGAGAGCTTCACGTCGGGAACTATCTCGGCACATTGAAGCAGGCTGCCGACCTCCAGAAAAGAAATTACAAGAGGTTCTATTTCATAGCCGACTACCACTCTCTTACACAGAAATACGACCCGGTGGAAAAACGCAGGGAGATTTTCAGAATGGCAGTAGACACTCTCGCCGCAGGAATTGACCCCAAAAAATCGACTATATTCATTCAATCGCATGTCTCCGCACACAGCGACCTGACTTGGATACTCAACACGATAACGTCAATGGGAGAACTCTCCCGCATGATTGAATACAAGGAGAAGGTGAATGACGGGCACGTCCCAAACGCAGGACTTTTTGACTATCCGGTACTGATGGCGGCCGATATCTTAATCTACGGAGCGGATGTTGTGCCAATAGGAGAAGACCAGCGCCAGCACCTGGAGCTTACCCGCACAATAGCGAGAGCATTTAACAGCAGGTTTGGGAGAACATTCAAGGAACCGAGGGGGTTATATACGGAGACGCCGCGTATAATGAGCCTGAACGACCCAAGGAAAAAAATGTCCAAGTCGATTCCGGGGGGGTGCCTGTTCTTATCTGACACTCCAAAGGCAATCCGTGACAAGGTGATGCGCGCCCAGACAGACTCAAACAAGAAGATTGGATATGACCCGAAGAAGCGCCCCGGAGTTTCAAACCTGATAGATATCTATTCCGCATTCTCGGGCGTAAGCACGTCCGGTGCCGTAAGAAAATTTGAAGACAAGGGGTACGCCGAGTTTAAGAAAGAGCTTGGGGACCTTATCGTGGAATCTCTGGAAAAGATTCAGGAAAAGCGCATAAAACTCCTGAGGGATAAAGCAAAGGTAATGAAGATACTAGACAGCGGGGCAGAGGCCGCCCGCCCTATAGCTGAGAAAAAACTCAACGAGGTAAAAAGAAGAATCGGGCTTATATAAAAAAGAAGAACCCCGCCGCGGGCGGGGTTCTTCCCTCAACGCCTACGTACGGGGTAAGGATTTACTCTTGCGCTTACCCACCACTCCGCCGTTTCTTCCGCGCTCCTCACGCATCTGCTCGTACCCCTCCTCGCCAAAGGCGGATATGAGGACACGCGAAATTGACCATGTGCCAGACAGCTCAAATTCTCTG
>CAZLBZ010000001.1:0-14349 GCA_964558045.1 uncultured Candidatus Saccharibacteria bacterium | reverse complement strand
GAGCTCCACTCTCCCCTGGAGGAGTTCGCAATCTTTTGCTTTCTCTCCTCAGCCCTGTTCCAGATCTTGGACTGCCTAAGGTGCTCAGCTCTCTCAATCGCTCTCCATCTTCTTACTCTGAGCTCTTCATACATTCCCGGTGGAAGTCTCGCCGCAAGAACCTCGCCCACCTTACCATGAAGCTCAACACCCAGAGCCTCAAAGACGGCGTCGGCGAGCTCATACAGGCCCATCCCCGATGAGAAGAGATGGGCAACCCCATACAGGGCATCGGTAGATAGCTCCACGTCCACTGCTGTCATCACAATCCCTCCAGTGTCAAAAAGTGCTGTCGATTTACTGATAGATAATTAACATTTAACAGGTGCTGAGTCAAACCCTACGCGTCTCTTCTTTGCATGGGGACTAAAAACGTTTAAAATTCGCGCATTATCCCCTTATAATTAGTAATACATGCCTAATGATAAAAACTTCAAAGAGCCCGAGCGCCAATCGTTATTTGACGACGAGGAGGAGGTATTGGGTTTCTGGAAAAAAAACAGGATATTTGAGAAGTCTCTGGAGAAAAATCCAAAGGAAAAGACCTTCTCTTTTTACGACGGCCCACCTTTTATAACAGGCCTACCCCACTACGCGACCCTGCTTCCCTCAATAGCAAAGGATATTATCCCGAGATACCAGACAATGAAGGGAAATTACGTTCCGCGCGTGTGGGGCTGGGACGTGCACGGACTCCCCGCGGAAAACAAGGTAGAAGAGCAACTCGGCCTCAAGGTAAAAGGGGACATTGAGGAGTATGGGATAAGGGAGTTTGTTGAAGCGGCCCGAAAGTACGTCTCGGAGAGCTCCGAACAGTGGAGGTGGTACATAGACCATATAGGGCGCTGGGTTGATATGGATAACGCCTACCGCACAGATAATATTGGCTACATGGAATCGGTAATATGGGTATTTAAAGAACTCTACAACAAAGGACTCATATACAAGGGCCACAGGGTCTTCCTGTACTGCCCGCGATGCGCAACGGTAGTATCAAAGTTTGAAGTAACAATGGACACAGAGAACTACAAAGACGTAGAAGACCCGGCGATAACCGTAGCATTCAAGCTGAAAGGAGAAGAAAACACATACGCACTGGCCTGGACAACAACCCCGTGGACACTCCCAGCAAACATCTGCCTCGCAGTAAACCCGGACATAAAATACGTGAAAATATCTAATGGAGAGAAAAGCTACATACTCGCCGAGGCTGCACTCAAGCATTACCCAGAATTTTCGTCCTGGGAAAAGAAAGAAACGTTTTCCGGAAAAGAACTTGAAGGAAAGTCTTTTGAGCCACTCTTTGAGCCGAACATAACCCCCGATCCTGAAAAAGACTACAAGATATACGCTGCCGACTTCCCCACTACTGACGAAGGAACAAGTGTAGTCCACATAGCTCCTGCATTTGGTGAAGAGGACTTCAACTTTGGGGCCGAAAAGAGTCTGTCCGTACCTATAATCCTCGATGACGACGGTAAGTTTGCAGACAGTGTGCCATGGCCGTGGAGAGGCATATATTTCAAAGACGCAGACCCGCAAATAATGGACGCCTTGGAGGAGAAGGGACTTCTGGTAAAGAAAGAGAAAATAACCCACTCATATCCGCACTGCTACAGGTGCAGCACCCCACTTATATATATGGCGCAGGATTCCTGGCTATTCAAAATAGACGAAGTCAGGAAGCAGCTTATAAAGACAAATAAGGATATAAACTGGGTCCCGAAGCATTTTGGCGACAAGAGGTTCGCGTATAACATCGAAACAGCGCCGGACTGGTCGATTTCGCGCACCAGATACTGGGGCATTCCGATACCGATCTGGGAGACTGAAGACGGCGAGAGGATAGTGGTGGGCTCCATAAAGGAGATAGAAAAGATGTCCGGGCAGAAAGTAACCGACCTTCACAGGCCCTACATAGACGAGGTAGTTCTAAAAACACCTTCCGGCAAAGAAGCACATCGGGTAAAAGAGGTGCTCGACGTGTGGTTTGAATCCGGCGCAATGCCGTATGCGCAAGACCACTATCCCTTTGAGAACAAGGAAAAGTTTGAAAACGAATTTCCTTCCGACTTTATAACGGAATACACGGGCCAGCTTAGGGGATGGTTTTACTACCTGCACGTCCTTGCAAACGTATTAAAAAAGAGCGCTGCGTTTAAGAATGTCGTCGTAACCGGGGTTCTGATGGGAACCGATGGCAGGAAGATGAGCAAGTCCTACGGAAATTACCCCGACCCAAGGAAAACGCTTGAGAAGTACGGCGCTGAAAGCTTGCGTCTGTATTTTATGGGCAACAAGATAATGAACGGGGAAGACCTTAATTTGAACGAAGGGGACATCCGCGACCAGTATGGCCTGCTAAACATTCTTCATAACACGCACAGATATTTCATAACGTATGCCAACCTCCACAACTGGACCCCAAGTAAAGAGAGGTCTGACTCCAGTAACGTTCTGGACAAATGGATAATAGCCAGGCTTGAGGAGTTTATCTCCGAATACGGAGAATCGCTTGATAAGTTTGAATTTGTGCAATCGACACGCGCAATACGCCCGTTTATAGAAGATCTCTCCACGTGGTATATAAGGCGGAGCAGGAACAGGTTTGCCGAAGGGGACATAGATGCAATATCTACTCTTTATAAAGTGCTTATGAGGTTCTCGCTGGCAGTCGCTCCCACACTCCCCTTCACCGCAGAAAAGATTTACAGAAGCCTTGCAAAGGACGGCTCCGAATCGGTGCACCTTTGTGACTATCCGGAAGCAGATAAAAAAATAATAAAGAAGAGCGGGAAACTACTTGAGGAAATGAAAACCGTACGACAAATTTCATCCGCCGCCCACAGCATAAGAGCGGAGATAGAACAGCCCATACGCCAGAAGCTTGGACTTCTCGTCATCAAAAAACTAAAACCGCTCGACGGCGGGGATAATATTCTGGATATGATTAAGGAAGAGGCGAACGTCTCGGAGGTGGCATTCAACAAAGAAACCGAAGAGTCCTTCAAGTGCACGCCAGTGGGCGACGCGGAGATATGCCTGGATACGAAAATAACAGACGACTTGAAGCGTGATGGGATATACAGGGAGCTAACACGCGCGCTTCAGGACGCCCGTAAGAAAGCTGGCCTTAAGGTGGGACAGTTAGCAATCCTCTCGTACTCCACAAGAGACGACTCAATCAAGTCTATTATTGAAGAGAGGTCTGAAGATATTAAAAACGCCGCCCACTTCTCGGAGATAAGAGACAAAGGCGGCGACACACAAATATTAGGGGGTAAATTGAGTGTAAGTATAGAGGCTTAGGCCTCCCTGAACATCCTCCACTCGCCCACTCTGTAATGCGGGATTTGCAATATATCCTCGCCGTTTATATCTCTCAATACAGACTCAAGGGCTACAAGGGGGTCTCCGTGACTGATTATAAGTATCTTCTCCCCTTTATACTTTTGGTGAATGTCGTTCAGGAACCTTTCCACCCGCTTCCTTACATCAAACAAACTCTCGCCACCGTCCCAGGATTTCGTAAGCTTGTCTTCCTCTTTTTGAAAAGCTTCTTTATATTCTCGGACCGGCCTGCCATCCATATAAGTGAAGTTAGTCTCTTTTAACCTGTCGTCCTTTATGGCATCAAGCCCAAGCTTGGACGCAACAATCAATGCCGTTTCAAGCGTTCTTTTATACGGCGACGAGTAGATAGTGCTTATCCCCTTGCCCTCCAGTTCCTCACCTGACTCTTCAGCCTGTTTTCTACCGATAGCCGTAAGTTTGGGTGGATTGCTCCTCTCTGTGGCTTCAGAGGCTATAACTCCCGCCACAAGGTGGTCCGCGTCTCCGTGGCGCATCAGAAAATATACGTTGTTTCGCAAATAATCCGTCATCCTACATTCTTTCTGCGACTTTAATTCCCAGGAGTCCGAGACCGGATTTTAGAGTACCCGCAACCGCCGCCACAAGATTGAGCCTCAAGTTTTTCAGATTTCCCTCTGCCCTTAGGACAGGCTCTTTCTCGTAATACTTATTCGCAAGCTTCGATAGTTCATATAGATAGTTTGCTATATAGTGCGGGAAATAGGTCTCAGCCACTCTTCTCACAACCTCCGGGAACTCCGATAGTTTCATGACAATCTCTACGCCCGCGCCCCCCTCTAGAGCGGATGAATCAAGCTTTGGAACACCATTCGCCTTGCCCACAATACTCATCATACGCGCATAAGTGTATTGCAGATACGGGCCGGAATTTCCATCAAGTGAGAGCATCTTGTCCCAGTCAAAAGTTATGTCGCTCTGCCTGTTTTGGGAAAGGTCGTTGTATTTCACCGCACCAACGCCGACTATACGGGCGATTTTATCCTTTTCGCCATCATCCATATCGGGCTGTTTATCCCCAACAATTTTTTTGGCCCGCTCAATCGCCTCGTTTATAACATCCAAGAGGGCAATTTGCCTTCCCTCCCGCGTAGAGAGCCTCTTCATATCCCCTGACAGCACAAGCCCGAACTTAACGTGGGCGAGCTCCGCGCTGTTTAGCCCGAGAATATCGGCAATCGCAAACAACTGCTGGAAATGAAGGGTCTGGCCGTTATCGACGACATACAATATCCTGCTCGGCTTATATTCCTTGAGCCGATATTTCAGATTCGCTATATCCCTCGTCAGGTATAGCGTCGCACCGTCGGACTTTCTTATAAGCCCGGGTGGAAACCCCCGACTCTCAAGCGGCACGATTATTGCGCCGTCACTTTCTTCGGCGATTCCGTCTTTCAAAAGTTCTTTTATAAGCGGGTGTAGCTCCTTCTCATAAAACGACTCGCCTATCCATGTATCAAACTTTATGCCGAGAATGCCATACATCTCATTGAATTCCTTAACGGACTCCTCTTTAAACCACTTCCACAGCTCTCTATTTTCCCTGTCTCCGTCTTCAAGCTTCTTGAACTCACTCCTGCCCTTTTCCTCAAGGCCCGGATCCTTCTCCGCCTCCTCGTGGAACTTTACGTACAGGGAATTTAGGCCGCTTATCGGGCTCTTTTCAACTTCTTCCTTATCCCCCCACAGCTTGTATGCCGCAATCAGCTTACCGAACTGTGTCCCCCAGTCCCCAAGATAGTTCCAGCGAACAGTCTCGTATCCTAAAAAATCGTAAATGTTGGCAAGGGCATCACCGATAATGGTAGAGCGGAGGTGGCCAACGTGCATGGGCTTTGCGATATTGGGCTGGGAATACTCAATAATGATTTTTTTCTTGCTCTTTTTCTGTGGCACACCCCATCCCTCCTTTGCTTTTACAATCTTCTCAAACTCGTTCTGCACAACCTCAATCCTAAGCCATATATTAATGAAGCCGGGTCCCGCAACCTCGACTTTGAAAATTTCTTTTTTGGCGTTTTTATCAAGATATCCTTTTATCTCACAGGCAGCATCGGCGGGAGACATACCCCTTTCCTTAGCAAGAGAGAAGGCCACATTAGTGCTTAAGTGCCCTCTCTCGGGTGAGTCCGCGAGCGTAAGGTCGAAATCTATTTCTCCAACTTTTTTACGTAAAATTTTCCTGATTGAATCAAACATCCGTAGTTTCATTATGGTATATACTTAAAAGCGATGAAAGAGGTTGCCAGAAATAGAACCGCGCTTTTTGACTATAAAATCCTCGATGAACTTGAGGCTGGCATTGAATTAAAGGGATTTGAGGTAAAAGCGGCAAAATCCGGGAAGATGAACCTTACTGGAAGCTACGCGCGAGTAAGGGGCAATGAAGTATGGCTCGTTAATGCCGCTATCCAGCCGTATCAGCCGAAAAACACTCCTCCAGGCTACGACCCGCAGAGGACAAGGCGCCTACTTTTGACAAAAAAGGAGATTGAATCGCTTGTCGGGAAAACGAAAGAATCCAGCTTGACTTTGATTCCGCTACAGGCATATATTAAGGGCCGCTTGGTGAAGATAAGGCTCGGTCTCGGAAAGCACAAGAAGAAAGAAGACAAGAGAGAAGTGATTAAAAAACGCGAGACCGACCGAGATATGCGCCGAGCGCTTAAGGGCTAAGGGGATGATCGGCCTAGACGGTTCTTTGACTGTAAAAACTGCATGCAGAGCCGGATAACTCTTTAAACTTTCCAACTGATACGTGCAGACAATCGCGTACCGGCATTAGCATACGCTTAATGCCTGTCGCCTCTTTAGTGCTTGGCTGAAGAGGGTCGGCATCATACCTCAAGCTTACTTAGCGCGCCCGGCTTGACGCGCTGAGGAAACCTTAAGGCCAAAGCCCGAGGTTTTTCGTTCGGTTTTAATACTTGGGTCTATACCAACCGAACTACGCTTGTAGAGGTTTTTACATGATAGATTCGGACGGCGGTTCGATTCCGCCCATCTCCACACACATCAACAATATTATGTTTTTGTACCATTCTCTGGTTACTTTGTAGGACAATTACTGACAAGCCTGACTCTGTATAATAGCTATATAGAGGGTTATTATTTATCCACAGGTATACCTTGCAGGCAAATTATTGACAATTTATACTTACATATTATGCAGAAAGTTTTAGAAAAATTAGGTCTGTCCGATAAGGAGTCGGCAGTATATATTGCCCTGCTCCGCATGGGACCATCTTCTCTAAGAAGAGTATCCGGCGAGATAGATATAAACAGGGGCACAACATACGACGCCCTGAAAGCATTGACAGAAAGAGGGTTGGTCGCTTTCCACGACAAGGATAAGAAGCGCCGATATATTGCAGAATCGCCAGATGTTCTAATAAACATCATCCGGGACAGGCGCAGAGACGTCGTAAGAGCCAAAAGAGAGCTCGACCAGATAATGCCGGAGCTGCAAGCTCTATCAGAGAAAAGTGTAGAGAGACCATCGGTCAGATTATACGAGGGGGAGGGCGGGGCTAAAACCATACTTGAGGATGTAATTAAGGTTGTGAGTATGGAAAGCCCTAAAGAATACTACGTCTATTCTTCTCTTGACGTACGCGAGTATCTCTACAAAGACTTTGCGAGTTTCTCCGAGAGGAGAATTACGGCAAAAATCAAAGTAAAAGCCGTAGCATTGGGCGCGGGGGGTGAACTCAGAGGACTTGATGAAAGGAGGTGGATTAGGTCAAAGGAGGAGTCGCCCGCTTATATGATTATCTACGGACCCAAGGTGGCGATTTTCTCTCTTGCTGAGGGCAGGTATCTAACATCCGTACTAATCCACGACCCAAATCTCGCAGAGACCCAGAAAACAATTTTTAAAACTCTTTGGAACTCCCTGCCAAGCAAGAATAAGTAGGATGCCCAGGAAATAAATTCCTCTCCAATAACGATTTGACGAAAGCCCTATCTCCCAATATTTTCAGGCAATTAGGGGATGGGGCTATCTTGTGTGTAGAAAGAGGCCTGCACAAACGAGGGCTGTCCCGGTGAGTACTTGGTTTCGCTCCTCACGGGGGCTAAGCGGACACGGCCCACCCGTAAAGCCTTCTACGAGACCGTGGCGCAAGGAATTGAATACCCCAAACGCCACAACCCAATCCCCTCACCCACACACCTAATTTTCCAATAAATTGACTGGAGGATACCAATATGGCACCTTGTCTAAGCAGTACAGTGAAAAGACACATAAGGGAGCACCACGATGATATCCTTTGGAAAAGTCTTGGTCGGTCTGAATGACGGTGTCCCGTTCTCAGTCGCCGCAATCCGTAACGGTACAGACGAGGAGCATAAAAGCCTAGGGGCGGTTGAGGCTCTCCATTATCACCTGAGGGGCCTGAATGTTCCCCACAGGACGATTGAGGGACACTATGGCAAGGACGGGGAGCTCAGAGTCGAAACAATCGTCTTCGTCGACAACGACGTCGCCCAGAGCTCAAGGGACAGAGGTGAGTGATGATTTGCAGACATCCGCACATCAGGGGCGGGGCAGACTCTGGGGGAGTAAAAATGCAGAGGATGCGTTCCAGCTCCCCAATGATATTAAGGTGGCGGTGCCCGAAATGCGGGCACATTGAGATGAGACTCAAGAGAGCACTCAAATAAGAGCTCGCTAATTTAATCCGGTTGGATAAGATTGGCGGGCTCTTCCTCTTTTCCATTAAATAACTTGACATATAAAGCGTATTTCATTAACATTCTCCGGGCTTGGCCAAAAGGCCAAAGTACCTTGCGGGGGTAGCTCAGTTTGGCTAGAGCGCCACACTCCAAATGTGGAGGTCGCGGGTTCAAATCCCGCCCCCCAGCGCGAAAGGAGAAACAATTCTCCTGCATACAAGTCCGAGGGGCCGTAGCTCAGTGTTGGAAGAGCACTGTCTTGCATGACAGGTGCGCGGGTTCGACTCCTGCCGGCTCCACGACACCCCATAGGAAGGAGGGGTATGCTTGGAACTCTTCTAGCCATTGTCATAGCGGCAATGGCCATCTACCTTGGGGGAGGTAGGGAAATCGACAAGTGGGGAATCCATTTCCCCACCCCACACCCTTCACTCTTTGAGGGTGAAGACTTTAGGAAGTAGCAGGTAACTGGCCCGCCTGCTGCCATGGGCAGGGAGCCGGCCCAAGCCGGCTCCCTGCCAACTCAAATACATGACGCCGAAAGGCGGTTTTTTGTTCCCAAAAAGGATATCGTAGTATAAAATAGAGTTATTAAAGACATTAAGATAAATAGCCAGATTACCGAGCCTGAGCTTCGGATTTTAGACAACACCGGGGAAAATCTCGGCGTTCTTGCTTTAGAGAAAGCGATTAAACTCGCTGAAGAGAAGGGGCTGGACCTGGTCCTCATCTCACCTAAAGCAAAGCCGCCGGTTGCAAGAATAATAGACTTCGACAAATTCCGATACGAGAGAGAAAAAGAGCTAAAAAAACAGAGGAGACAGAAATCCCCTGACATGAAACGCATCCAAATAAGCGCGAGGTCGGCGAAAAACGACCTGCTTATCAGGCTAAAAAAGCTTGAGGAATTCCTCCAGAACGGCCACAGGATAGAGATTCAGATGACGTTAAGGGGACGGGAAAAGGGCAACAAGGAATGGGCGAAAGGAAAACTTAACGAGTTTATGGGAATGATTACGACTCCATATAGGGTTACAAGTGAAGTAAAACCGGGTGGGCGCGGGCTTATAGTTCAGATCGCCCCGGAGCAGTCTTAATCGGGCAGATAAGATAATAATCCCCGTTATTGCAAATAGGTTGTATCTGTACTACAATACCTCTCGCTTGTCCCTCAATGGGCCAAAAACGAGCCTGGAAGGGCTATTTTATGGGAGTAGACAGGCTTTAACATGATGCCAAAGAAGAGTTTCAGTAAAAGAATAAAGATAACCAAAACCGGCAAACTATTGCGGAGAACACAGGGCCAGAGCCATTCTCGCGCGAACAAAAGCCGTCAGGTTATAAGGCGCAGAAAAGGACTTCCACCCGTAAGCAGTGTGGATAAAGGGGTTATATCCAGTAAACTCACGAGTAAATAATTACCCATGACGAGGATAAAGCGCGGTGTCTCGGCCCGCAAAAAGAGAACAAGGACGCTGAAACACACGAAGGGTTTCCGTTGGGGCAGGAAATCAAAAGAACGCGCCGCAAAGGAGGCGCTTTTACACGCATGGACGTATTCATACAGAGACAGGAGAAACAAGAAAAGAGACTTCCGGAGAGCTTGGCAGATAAAGATCAATGCAGGAGCAAGAGTGAACGGAACGACCTACAGCATGCTTACCCATGCGCTTAAACTCAAGAATATAGGCCTAAACAGGAAAATACTCGCAGAGCTTGCCGAGAAAGAACCTAAGATTTTTGCCGAGGTTGTCTCCCACGCCCTCGGCGTTTCCGGTAGCGCAAAGAGCGCCCCGACTCCGAATGAAAGCGACCAATAAACTCGTTGGCCTGTTTTAAAACAGTCTCCCTATCTTTATAAGACTTTATCAGCTTCATCGCATCCTGATATCTGAACCATCCGAACCCTTCGTGTTCATCGGAAAGGCGGATTTGTTTCTTACTCGTCTCCGCCAGATAGAAGATGACTATCTTGAATATCTTCTTTTGATACCTGCGAAAGGCAAAACGTTCATACGCCTTAAACCCGCGCTTAACCTTTAGGTCGCCTCGCCCGAGCCCCGTCTCCTCCTGTGTTTCACGGAAAGCCGCCTGAAAGCTCTTTTCTTCCTCGCCGAGCTTGCCCCTCGGGAAATTCCAGTCTCTACCCCTATCGTACAGCAGGAGAAACTTAGGCCCCTCCTTTGTACGGCGAAAAATAATGAATCCGGCAGATACCTCCTTTCCGGTCCCGTTTATCTTTCCCATATCAGCCATTTTTTATAGAAGAAAGGCATTTATTCATTGGCCAGGCGTTAATTATATCATCCCTGGTAGCCCATCCGCGCCTCGCCTGCGCAACTCCAAAGTCCAGAAATGCAAAGTGTCCCTTTGCATGCGCATCGGAGCTTATGCTCATTTTGACGCCGGCATCAACGCACTTTCTTACATTCTCCCCGCTAAGGTCGAGTCGCTCCGGATGGGCATTTACCTCCAAGATGGTTCCTGTTTTTTTTGCAACTGCGATAATCTCATCAATATCGAAATCATACGCCTTGCGCCTGTTTACAAGCCTGCCCGTAGGATGGAAAAGAATATCCGCGTTCGGATTCTCTATAGCTCTCCTTATTCTGTCGGTTTGCTCCTTACGAGGGAGATTAAAGTACGAGTGAACGGATACACCAACTACATTTAGCTTCTCAAGCGTGGCGTCATTCAAGTCCAACGTTCCATCCTTTAATATGTCGCACTCGGTTCCCTTAAGTATCGTGATTTTACCCTTAAGCTTTCTATTTAGCTTGTCTATCTCCGCCATCTGTTTTTTGATTCTTACTTCATCAAGGCCGTTCGCCATGGCAAGTCGTTTGGTGTGGTCGGTTATCGCGATATATTTAAGGCCAGCCTTTATGGCGGAGGTTGCAAGTGCTTCTATGCTATGTGCCCCGTCGGTCCAGTCCGACTGAACTTGCAGGTCTCCTTGTATGGAACCGTATTCCACCAACTTTGGCAGGTTGTGCTTTCTGGCCGAATCAATCTCTCCGGTATTCTCACGCATCTCCGGAAACACATAATCCAGACCTAACTTCTTGTATATTTCCTCTTCCGTTCTGCCCGCAATCATCTTTTCTCGCTTGAAAAGGCCGTACTCATTAAGCTTTAGTCCCATTTTCTGGGCAATCGCTCTCATCGCAACGTTGTGCTCCTTTGACCCGGTAAAGTAGGCGAGTGCCGCACCGTAAGATTCCGGCGGCACGACCCGAATATCAACATCCATACCATTCTTAAGCGTAATAGAAGACTTGGTTGAACCGTGGGCAAGAACTCGTCCCACCTCGGGCTGTCTTACAAAAATATCCATTACGCTCTTTGGTTTTTTGGAAACTACCAGCATATCCAAATCGCCGACTGTCTCCTTGCGCCTCCTGTAAGAGCCGGCCACACAAACCCTTGAGACTCCCTGTAGCTTTGACAATCTTCCTTCAATCGCCTCTGCTATCGGGACAACCTCCCCCAATGGGAATCTGCCAGCGTGAACCTTCTGAAATTCTATGCTCTCCAGGATGCGCTCTTCAGACTTCTCGCCGAATCCCTCAAGTGAGCGTATCTTCCCGGAGCTTGCCGCCTTTTCAAGGTCGGCAATAGTTTTCACTCCGAGCTCTTTATATAGCCGCTTGATTGTCTTTGGCCCGACTCCCTCTATTCTGGTGAGTCCACCGACGTCCACCGGCGTACTTTTCTTAAGAGACTCATAATACGAAACCTTGCCGGTCTTAAAAAGTTCCTCAATTTTATCCGCGATAGAGCCGCCCACTCCGGGTATCTCTTTTAAACCCTTGATGCCTCCGCGCTTATAGATATCACTCAGGTTTTCCTCAATATCGTATATGGCCTGCGCCGCCTTCTCGTAGGCTATCGAACGGAACGAACGCCCCTCGCGCATCTCAAGATGCTCGCCTATCTCAAATAGAATTCTTGCAATCTCGTCATTGCGCATAGATTAGTGTATTGAAGACTGATAGCCGTGCTCTCTTTCGATGTCCGGATACCCTCCAGCGCCCTTGACTCTCGGGATAATGAGGTCTCTGGGGACCATAAGAACTATAGCCGCGGATGCAAGAGAGAGCACTCCAGACACCACAAACGTCGTGTCAAAGCCGAAATTACTCGCAAGGCCGCCGCCGATAAGGCTAGTAACAGCAACCGCAAATCCCAGGGTTGCTCTATCTAGAGACCACTCAAACGCGATGCGGCCCTTATCAAGATGCCTTGAGAAGATTGCCGACCAAGAGACGCTATAAATCCCTATTGCAGCTCCGTTTACTACCTGAACGATGTACAACTCAAGAGGAGTATCAACAACGGTGAGCATAAACGCGGCGCAGGAGACCATAATAAGGCCGAAAACGAGAGCGTAGAAATCGTCTTTCTCGCCCTTTTTCCTATCCAGTACTGTTGCAACCGGAGGCTGGATGGCAGACCTCGCAAACCAGTACAAGGAAGCACTTATTCCAACAGTAACCAAGGTCCCGCCTATTATTTCTTCAACTACAAAAACCGAAAGGATTGGTGATACAAATCCCCACCCGGCCCAAAGCGCAAGGTCCGCAAGAACGAAATATTTAATTATCCGACCCACACGAGCCCTCATTAGCAGCCTACCTCTTTTCATAAATCTCTAATTCTCCTTCATTATTAACATCTACGCGAAGCGACATTCCGCGCTTAACGTCTCCCGCCAGAATTTTTTCCGAAAGAGGCCCCCTTAATTTTTCCGATATTACTCTCTCCAGGGGTCGGGCGCCGAAAGACGGATCGTACCCAAGCTCTGCAATCCGCTCTATTGCACCACCACTTACAACCATATCAACTCCACGAGCCTTTTTAAGCTGCTTCTGCAGCTTCACAAGGTGTATGCGAGCGATTTCCTCTATATCCTCTCTTCTTAATCCCCTAAACATAACCACGGCACTGAATCTGTTTAAAAGCTCCGGGGCGAAATACTTGGTGAGCCTCTTTATAACCTCGTCGCGGATGTCGCTTGATGTATGCCCGGAATCAAGAGACTCCTTAATGAATACGGCCTCGGCATTTGATGTTGCGATGATAATAGTGTTCTCAAAACTTACGGTTCTTCCTATGTTGTCTGTCAATCTCCCGTCCCCGAAAACCTGCAGGAAAAGCTTCATTATATCAGGATGTGCCTTTTCAAACTCGTCTAGAAGGACAAGGCTGTATGGACGCTCCCGAATCGCGTCCGTAAGCGCTCCCGATATCTTCCCGTCTGGAGAGCCTATAAATCTATAGACACTATCTGTGCTCTGATATTCGGACATATCAAACCTCGTCATAACGTTCTCGTCTCCAAACTGAATCTCCGCCAAAGACTTCGCAAGCTCCGTTTTGCCTACCCCGGTCGGTCCGATAAAGAGAAACGCACCAATGGGCCCGCCCTCCTTCGTGAGTCCGCTTCTGTAAGAACGTAGTGCCCCCGCTACAACCTTGACCGCCTCTCCCTGGTCAACAAGGCGCCTGTGTATCAGATCTTCCATGTGAAGCAGATTCTCCGCCTCACCCTCTTCCACGGCATGGATTGGAACACGGACGCGCGCCTCCGCGACAGAGACAACGTCGTTTTTATTGACAACCTTGTCCCCCTTGTTGCCTACATAAGATACCGTCTCCCTAAGAAGGTCGTCAGCGGAAGCGGGTAATGGTTTATCGCCTAAGTATTTTCTTGCAAGAGAGACGGATGCCTTAATTGCGGCATAGGCAATCGTAACCCTGTATTTTCTCTCAAGCAGGACGCTCTTATAAACGAGGATTCTCTCGGCCTCGCTGTCTGTTACCTCGTTTACCTGCACCGTTTCAAACGCTTCCTTGAAAAGACTATCTGGCTCTATAAGACGCCTGAATTCTCTCGGCAGTGTGGCTCCAACTGTCGGGAAATCATTAGAGGTTATAAGCGGTAGGATATTTTGAGCAGCGGTCATACGTCCTTCACCGGCCGTGCGCGAAAGGTTATGTATGTCGGGTATAAAAAGTACTACGTTCCCGGCGCGACCTATTTCATCAAAAATCACACGCAATCTTTCCTGAAGTTTTGCCTGATCCGCACCGGCTACGATTCCTCCTATATCCAGAGAAACGAGACGCTTGTCGAAGAGCGCGCGTGGGACCTGGTCCTTTGCAATCATCAGCGCAAGGTGCTCTACAATAGCCCTCTTGCCGACTCCGGATTCACCGATAAGAATTGCATTCGGTTTTGCAGAACGCGACAATATA